>JBBRGA010000031.1:0-27063 GCA_038241115.1 Burkholderiales bacterium
CGCGCAGCAGCGCCACACGCTGGCGCAGGCTGCTTTTGTAGTCGGTAATTTCCCCGCGCATCGCCGCCTCGGTAATGGCAGCCACTTCCGCCTTGCGACCCGCCGCATCGGCAATCTCGTCCACGCATTCGATGTTGATCAACGTCGAGTCCATGTCGAACGCGATGAGCTTGAAGTCGCGCAGCTTCAGGGGCGGGGTGAAGCCTTGGATGGCCAAGCCAGTGGCAGCTTGTTGATGCGGTGAGTCGTTGCTGTTGGTGCTCATGGTCGTGAGAAAAAAGTCGAATCGTGAGTGGATCGCTTGAGAGTGTCGAGTGCGCAAAACCAGCGCGCTCTTTCCGGAGGCATCGCCTTGCGCTTTCAACCACCAAATTCTGGTTTGGCGCTGGTGCGCTGGCCGTCAAGCCGTCGGCCAAAACCGAGCAAGGTCAAACGAAAGCAAGGTGAACAGTGGAAACTCATCTCTGACCTTCGTTGACGGCTGCTTTTATCCGCTCAGACGCAAGCCTTCCTGTTTCAAGCCGCCACCACCGCCCGAGGCGTGCCCAGCGACTTCAACACATCGCGTATCAACTGCGCGCGGTCTTTGGCTTCGGGCGTTGCGCGCTCGATGCGCAGCTTGTCATTGCCGGCCAATTTGATGTGCTTGTTCTTTTGCACCAGCTCGATGATGCGCATCGGCTCCACTGGCGGGTTGGCTTTGAAGCTGATGATCATCAGCGTGGCCGAGGCGTCGATTTTGATCACGCCATAAGGTTTGGCCAGCACGCGCAGGCGGTGCACATCGAACAGGGTTTGGCCTTGCGGCGGCAGCTTGCCGAAGCGGTCGGTGATTTCTTCCAGCAACAGGTCGATCTGCTCGGACTTGGTGACGGTGGCCAGTCGTTTGTACAGGTTCAAGCGCGTTTGCACATCGCCGCAGTAGTCGGTGGGCAGCAAGGCCGGAGCGTGCAGATTGATCTCGGTGGTGACTGACAACGGCGACAACAAATCGGGCTCGCGACCGGCTCGGAGTGACGCCACGGCTTCGCTCAGCATTTCGTTGTAAAGCTGAAAGCCCACTTCCATCATGTTGCCGCTTTGGTTGTCGCCCAGCACTTCACCGGCACCGCGTATTTCCAGGTCGTGCATGGCCAGGTAGAAGCCCGAGCCCAACTCTTCCATGTCTTGAATCGCTTGCAGTCTTTGACCTGCGGCCTTGGTCAGCGCCTGCACATCGGGCACCAACAAATAGGCGTAGGCCTGATGGTGCGAACGGCCCACACGGCCGCGCAGTTGGTGCAGTTGCGCCAAGCCGAATTTGTCGGCGCGCGCCATGACGATGGTGTTGGCGCTGGGCACGTCAATGCCGGTCTCAATAATGGTGGAACACAGCAGCACGTTGTGGCGCTGCGCCACGAAGTCGCGCATCACGGTTTCCAATTCGCGCTCCGGCATCTGGCCGTGGGCAATGGCGATGCGCGCTTCGGGCACCAGCTCGGCCAGCTTCATGCGGCGGTTCTCGATGGTGTCGACTTCGTTGTGCAAAAAGTAAACCTGCCCGCCGCGTTTCAACTCGCGAAGAATCGCTTCGCGGATGGTGCCGTTGGACTCGGCGCGCACAAAGGTTTTGATGGCCAGACGGCGCTGCGGCGCCGTGGCGATCACGCTCAAATCTCGCAAGCCTTCCAGCGCCATGCCCAAGGTGCGCGGTATGGGCGTGGCAGTCAGCGTGAGCACGTCCACCTCTGAGCGCATGGCCTTGATGGCTTCTTTATGGCGCACGCCAAAGCGGTGTTCTTCGTCGATCACCAACAGCCCCAAGCGCTTGAATTTCACCTTCTCACTGATGAGGGCGTGCGTGCCCACGACGATGTCGACCGTGCCGTCGGCAATGCCTTCGATGGCCAGTTTGATTTCTTTGGCCGACCGGAAGCGCGACAGCTCGGCCACCTTCACCGGCCACTTGCCAAAACGGTCGGAGATGTTTTGAAAATGCTGCTCGGCCAGCAGCGTGGTGGGCGCCAGGATGGCCACTTGCTTGCCACCGGTCACGGCCACAAAAGCGGCGCGCAGGGCCACTTCGGTTTTGCCAAAACCCACATCGCCGCAGACCAAGCGGTCCATCGGTTGTGGCGACACCATGTCTTGAATGACGGCATGAATGGCGGCTTTTTGGTCGGGCGTTTCTTCAAAGCCAAAGCTCGACGCGAAGGCTTCGTAGTCGTGCGGCGAAAAGCGGAACGCAAAACCTTCGCGCGCCGCACGCCGCGCGTACAGGTTGAGCAACTCGGCAGCGGTGTCGCGCACTTGCTCGGCGGCCTTGCGTTTGGCTTTGTCCCATTGGCCCGAACCCAGGCGGTGCAGGGGCGCTTCGTCGGCGCTCACGCCGGTGTAGCGGCTGATGAGGTGAAGCTGCGCCACCGGCACATACAGCGTGGCTTTGTCGGCGTATTCCAGATGCAAAAACTCGCTGGCGCCTTCTTTTGTGTCACCTCCCAAATCGATGATTCGCAGGCCCACGTAGCGGCCGATGCCGTGGTTCATGTGCACCACCGGGTCGCCGGGTTTCAGCTCCGACAAGTCTTTGATCAGCGCATTGACGTCGCTGACCTGCTCTTGCTTGCGGCGCCTGCGCGCGGTGGGGCTGGTGGCGAAAAGTTCGGTCTCGGTGACGAACTGGATGTCGCTTCCCTCGGTCGGCTCGTGCCAATAAAAGCCTTCGGCCATTGGCGCCACGGCAATGGCAAAGCGCTCGGTGCTGGCTTGAAATTCCGCCAGGCTGGCCACGCTGGGCGGCTCGATGCGGCTGTCGCGCATCAACTCCAACAAGCTTTGGCGGCGGCCTTCGGTTTCGGCCACGATGAGCACGCGCGAGGTGGTTTGCGCAATGTGGGCTTGCAGCCGTTTCAACGGCTCGGGCGCACCGCGGTCTACGCTGAGGTCGGGCAGGGCGCGGGCCCAGTCGGTGGCCTCTTTGCCACGCACGGTCAAGGTGGAATGCACACCGGCCAACAAGAAGAAATCGTCCGGCTTGAGGAACAAGTCTTCGGGTGGCAACAGCGGGCGCTCGCGGTCGTGTTGCAAGAAGCGGTGACGCTCGCGGGTCTCGCTCCAGAAGCGCTTCAACGCTTCGTCGATCTCGCCGTGCAGAGCCAAAGTGGCGTTGGCGCCGAGGTAGTCGAAGATGGTTGCGGTGCTGTCAAAAAACAGCGGCAGGTAGTACTCGATGCCGGCCGTGGCGATGCCCGAGCCGATGTCTTTGTAGAGCCGGGTTTTGGTGGGGTCGCCTTCGATGCGCTCACGCCAGCGGGCCCGAAACGCGGTGCGCGCCGCCTCGTCCATCGGAAATTCGCGGCCGGGCAACAAGCGCACTTCTGGCACTGGGTACAAGCTGCGCTGGCTGTCGGGGTCGAAGGTGCGAATGCTGTCGACCTCGTCGCCAAACAAATCGACCCGGTAGGGCACCAGCGAGCCCATCGGGAACAAATCGATCAAGCCGCCACGCACCGCATATTCACCGGGCGACACCACCTGCGTCACATGTGTGTAGCCCGCCAAAGTGAGCTGCGATTTGAGGGCTGCTTCGTTCAGCTTTTCTTTTTGCTTGAAGTTGAAGGTGTAGCCGGCCAAAAAACTGGGCGGTGCCAAGCGCACCAGGGCGGTGGACGCGGGCATCAACACCACGTCGACTTCGTCGTGATTGCCGTGCTGCAACAAACGCCACAGCGTGGCCAGGCGCTCTGAAATCAGATCTTGGTGCGGCGAAAACGTGTCGTAGGGCAGCGTCTCCCAATCGGGGAATACCGCCACGCGCAACTCGGGCGCGAAGAAGGCCAGCTCGCCCTCCAGGCGCTGTGTGTCGGCAGGCTCGGCGGTGACGATGGCGGTGAGCTTTTTTTGGGCGCTTTGGCTTTGCGCAAAGCGCGCGAGCAGCAGCGCGTCGGCAGAACCCAGCGCGCGCGGAAGGCTGAACTTTTTACCGGCGGGGATGACAGGAATTTGCATCAGGAACTCGCACCAAAAAAGCGGTCTGTGGGGTACCGACAAAACAAATCGCCCCATCGGTGATTGGCCGGGGGCGACAAATAAAAAACTCGTGTGCGAATTATAGAATTCGCCCCTCCGACAGCCGCCCATGACCGACGTCAATCCCACACTGAACGCCACCGGAAACGCGCCCGTCAGCGCCCCCCGCTTTTACGCCCTGGTGCCTTGTGCCGGTTCTGGCGAGCGGTCTGGCGCGCCGATGCCCAAGCAGTACCAAACGGTGGCCGGGCGCAGCGTCGTGGCCCACACCTTGCAGGCGTTGGCGCAGGTGCGTCAACTCGCGCAAACCTTGGTGGTGCTCAGCCCCGACGACCGTCTGTTCGAGTCGCATTCGCAGGGCTTCAACGTTTGGGTGTCGCGCACCGGTGGCGAAACACGCGCCCAAACGGTGTGCAACGGCTTGGACGCGCTGCTGCAACGCGGCGCGGCGGCGACTGACTGGGTGTTGGTGCATGACGCCGCGCGCTGCTTGGTGCGGCCCGAGTGGATCATCTCGCTCATCAGCGCATGCGCCGCCGATGCGGTGGGTGGCCTGCTGGCCTTGCCGGTGTCAGATACTTTGAAGCACAGCCGCGACGGCAGGGTGGACGTGACGCTGGACCGCAGCAGCAAATGGCTGGCTCAGACGCCGCAAATGTTCCGTCTGGGGACGTTGCGAACGGCGCTGCAAACGGCGCTGCAAAAGGCTGTGAAACAGGCCGACCCGTCAGTTACCGATGAGGCCAGCGCGATGGAAGCCATCGGCCTTTATCCCTTGCTGGTGCGCGGCTCGATGGAAAATTTCAAGCTCACTTATCCGCCCGATTTCGAGTTGGCTGAACGCTTGTTGAAAACGCGAACATAAATACAAAAATGCAACCCAACATGAACAAAGCAGTTGCGCCTGTTTTTCGCATTGGTGAAGGCTGGGACACGCACGCCTTGGTCATCGGCCGTCCCTTGATTTTGGGCGGCGTGGACATTCCCCACAGTCACGGTTTGATGGGCCACTCTGACGCCGACGCGCTTTGTCACGCCATCACCGACGCACTGTTTGGGGCCGCGGCCTTGGGCGACATAGGCCATCACTTTCCGGACACGGCAGAACAATTCAAAGGCGCGGACTCCATTGCGTTGCTGGCCGAAGCGGCACGCCGAGTGCGTGCCGCGGGCTGGCAAATTGGCAACGTGGACAGCACCGTCATTGCGCAAGCGCCCAAGCTGGCACCGCACATTCTGGGCATGCGCCAGCGCATTGCGCAGGCTCTGTTGCTGAGCGTCGATCAGGTCAGCGTGAAAGCCAAAACCGCAGAGAACATGGGGCCGGTGGGCAAGGGCGAAGCCATTGAGTCGCGCGCCGTTTGTTTGCTGATCAAGTGAAACGCATGGAAGCGACTGTATGAAAGTGACCCTATGAAAGTGACCGCATGAAGGCGCCCGCGCGGCTGCAATCGCTGATCGATGAAGGCCTGATCGACAGCGTGGTGCGCCAACTGATGAGTGGCAAAGAAGCCATGGTCTACGTGGTGCGCTGCGGTGCTGAGACGCGCTGCGCCAAGGTTTACAAAGAGGCCACGCACCGCAGCTTTCGCCAAGCGGTGGACTACACCGAAAACCGCAAAGTGAAAAACACGCGCCAAGCCCGCGCCATGGCCAAAGGCAGCAAGTTTGGTCGCGAGTCGCAAGAGGCAGCGTGGCAAAGCGCCGAGGTCGACGCGCTGTACCGCTTGGCCGCAGCCGGTGTGCGCGTGCCCAAGCCTTACAACTTTCACGAAGGCGTGTTGTTGATGGAGTTGGTGTGCGACGAAGCTGGCGACGCCGCACCGCGCCTGAACGACGTGCAGTTCAGTCGCGACGAGGCCCTCGCCCACCACGCCACGCTGCTCACCGAAGTTGTGCGCATGCTCTGTGCCGGTGTGGTCCACGGCGATCTGTCGGAGTTCAACATCCTGCTGGCAGCAGACGGGCCCGTCATCATCGACCTGCCGCAGGCCGTCGACGCTGCCGGCAACAACCATGCCAAACGCATGCTGCTGCGCGACGTGGACAACCTTCGCGACTTCTTCGGCCGCGTCAACCCGCACCTGCTGCCCACCCGCTACGGCGAAGAGATTTGGGGCCTCTACGAACGCGGTGGCCTGACGCCCGAGACGCCGTTGACAGGCCAGTTCGTGCGCAAAACCGGCGCTGTCGATTTGGGCGGGGTGATGCGCGAGATTGACGACACGCGAGAGGAAGAAGCGCAGCGGCGCTTGCGGATGGCCGGGCGCTGAGCGCGGCGCAGAAAGATCAAGGCGCCTTCTTCAAGCGGATGTGCACCACCAGGCCGCCTTCCAGCGCGTTGGCAATCTCGAAGCTGCCGCCCATGCGCTGCACGGCTTTGTCGACGATGGCCAGGCCCAAACCGGCGCCGGTCGCCGCTGTTCGGGCGGCGTCGCCCCTGAAGAACGGGGTGGCCAGATGGACGAGTTTTTCAGGGTCGACACCGGGGCCCTGATCGCGCACGGTCAGGATGATCCAGGGACCAATGTTGGCGCAGCTCACGTGCACCACCGCGATGCCGGTGTCGGTGCTGCGGCCGTATCGGCGCGCGTTCTCGAACAGGTTTTGCAGCACGCGGCCGATTTCGGTCTCGTCGGCGATCACGCGTTCATCCAGGCCCACGCGCGACGTGATTCGTATTTGGCTCGGGTCGCGGAAGGTGGCCATTTCTCGCTCGACCATATGGCCTAAATCGACCGCCACCAGCTTGGTCTCGCCGGGCCGCGCGTAGTCCATGAACTTGTCGATGATCGCGTCGAGCTGCGCGATGTCTTGCGCCATGAAGCGCTTGGCTTCTTCGTCGCTGACGCTCATTTCCGTCTCCAGTCGCAGGCGCGCCAGCGGTGTTCGCAGGTCGTGGGAAATGCCGGCCAGCATCACCGCGCGGTCTTGTTCCACTTTGGCCAATTCGCGCGCCATGCGGTTGAAGCCCATGTTCACTTGGCGTATTTCGCTGGTCAGCGTGGTCTCGTCCAGGCGCGAATCGAATTCGCCCTCCCTGATCCGGCTGGCAGCAAAAGACAGGTCTCGAAGGGGTTGGTTGATAAGCCGCGCGATCGCGACCGAACCTATCAGAGTCGCCAGCACCGCAATGCTTACCCACAACAACAAGGTGCTGCTCGCCAACGGCCCCAAACGCTTGGGGTCGGCCAGCATCCAGTACGGGTCTTTGTCGATGTCAAAGCCCACCCACAAGCCGGGTGCACCGTTGACGGCGCTGGCGACCAAAGTGCCGGCGCCCAGGTTGGTTCGCAGCTCTTGGCCGATGGCGCGCGAGAAACGGTCGACCTCGTAAGGCACCCACTTGTCCTTGGGCTCGCGCGGCACCAGGCGCACCGATTCATCGCGGGAAATATTTTTGACCAGGGCCACGCGGTTAATGCCGTCGGTGCTGCGCAGCGCCGCACGCGAAAGGCTCACCAAGCTGGCAATCTGCTGTGCGGCCTGCACGGCACGCGGCTCAAATTCAAGGGCTCTGAAAGTTTGAGTCCACGCGAACACACCGCCGGTCAGCAGAACCGCCAGCAGAAAAAAAGTGCGCCAAAAAAGGCTGAGAGCAACAAGTTTTCGGGCCATGGAAGGAAGCGCAGCAGAGGGTCGGTTGAATCTAGCAGACGAAAAAACGGCCCCGATCTTTGGGGCCGATTTGCATCAAGACTAGCCTGACTTCGTTGCTTTGCGCATCAAGGCGCGCCGTCCGGAACGAACACATAGCCCACGCCCCACACGGTTTGGATGTAGCGAGGTTGCGCGGCATCGGGCTCGATCATCTTGCGCAAGCGCGAAATTTGCACGTCCAGGCTGCGGTCGAACGGCTCGAACTCTCGACCGCGCGCCAGTTGCGCCAGCTTGTCGCGCGACAGCGGCTGACGCGGGTGGCGAACCAGCGCCTTCAACATAGAAAACTCGCCCGTGGTGAGCGCCATCTGCTCGCCTTCTTTCGACAAGCGGCGCAGCGCCAGGTCAAATTCAAACGGGCCGAACGTGACGGTCATGGCGTCCTTTGCAGGCGCGCCGGGCGCTTCCAGATGCGGGCGACGGCGCAGCACTGCGTGAATGCGCGCAAGCAATTCGCGCGGGTTAAAAGGCTTCGGCAGATAGTCGTCTGCGCCGACTTCCAAACCAACGATGCGGTCAACGTCTTCCACCTTGGCAGTGAGCATGATGATGGGCGTGAGGTCGGCTCCAGCGCGCAGGCGCCGACAGATGGACAAGCCGTCTTCGCCGGGCAGCATCAGGTCAAGGACGATCAAGTCGACCGTTTCGCGGGTCAGCAAGCGGTTGAGCGATTTGGCGTCTTCGGCCAGCAGCACTTCAAAACCTTCTTGCGTCAGGTAACGGCGCAATAAATCGCGGATGCGGGCATCGTCGTCAACGATGGCGATGCGATCGGGGCGGGGCGTGGCGGATGCGCTCATATGCAACTCCAAATATGTAACAGCGCCGATTCTGCGCAGGTTTGCCGCGCCAGATTCGCTGTTTTGACTTGCTGTTACAACTTTTGCGGGATGTGGCGAACACAGCGAACAAGTGATGCTCTTGGCGTGTCAACGCAGCAGTGGTGCCAGACTCTGTGAAGTGGTCGCCGACATTTTTTAATTCAAAACAGGAAGCCCTCATGACAAATTTCGCATCGACTTGGCTGGTTGCTTTGGCTTGTGCATCTGCGCTGGTTCCTTCGTTCGTCACGGCTGCGGAGGCGCCGCCTTCGGGTGTGGTCAATCTGGTGTCGACCGCCACCCTGGAAGTGCCCAAAGACTGGATGTCGGTCACGCTCAGCACCACACGCGATGGTCCTGAAGCCGCAGCCGTTCAGAGCGCGTTGAAGCAAGCGCTGGAGGCTGCGCTGGCTGAAGCCCGCAAAGTCGCCAAGCCGGGCCAAGTGGAAGTTCAAACCGGAAACTTTTCGATGTTCCCGCGCTATGCCAAGGCCAACACCCTCTCTGGCTGGCAAGGCAGCACAGAACTGGTGATCGAAGGACGCGACATGGCCAGCATTGGGCAATTGGTGGGCCGCATCGGCACGCTGACGGTGGCGCGTGTGGGCTTCGGTTTGTCGCGCGAGCAGCGTGAAAAAGTCGAGGGCGAGGTGGCGGCTCAGGCCATCGCGAGGTTTCGCGTCAAAGCGGCCGAGTACGCGAAACAGTTCGGCTATGCCGCGTTTGCGGTGCGTGAGGTCAGCGTCAACAGCGAACAGCAGGCCGTGATGATGGCCGCGCCCAATTTGCGAATGAAATCGATGTCGAGCGCGGCGGATGAATCGCTGCCGGTTGAGGCTGGGAAGGCGCTGGTCAGCGTCAGCGTGAACGGCTCGGTGCAGATGAGCAAGTAGGCCTCAGCCCGAGAGAGCGAGCAACCAGCGCAGAACGCCCTTGGGTGCTCACTGAGCCGTCCAGCCTCCGTCTACCGCCCAAGCCACGCCGCGCACGTTGTCACCGGCCGGCGAACATAAGAACACCGCCAATTCGCCGAGTTGTTCGGGCGTGGTGAATTCGAGCGAGGGTTGTTTTTCGCTCAGCAAATCGAGTCTGGCTTTGTCCACGGTGATGCCTTCGCGCGCCGCGCGGTCGTCAATTTGTTTTTGCACCAGTGGCGTCAGTACCCAGCCGGGGCAGATGGCGTTCACTGTGATGCCGGTGGTGGCAACCTCCAACGCGCTGGATTTGGTGAAGCCCACCAAGCCGTGTTTGGCCGCCACATAGGCCGACTTCTGTGCCGATGCCACCAGTCCGTGGGCCGAAGCCACATTGATGATGCGGCCCCAGTTTTTGCGGCGCATGCCGGGCACGGCCAAGCGTGTGGTGTGAAACGCAGAACTCAGGTTGATGGCAATGATGGCGTCCCATTTGTCCACCGGAAAGTCCTCTACCTTCGCCACAAATTGAATGCCGGCGTTGTTGACCAGCACGTCAGCGCCGCCGAAATCGCGCTCGGCATAAGCCATTAATTCGGCAATCTCGGCGGGCTTGCTCATGTCAGCGCCGTGGTAGCCGATGCGCACTCCCAAGCTCGCCACCTGCGCCTTGGCGGCTTCAAAATCGCCAAAGCCGTTGAGCACCACATTGGCACCCTGGCGCGCCAAGCACATGGCCATGCCCAGCCCGATGCCGCTGGTGGAGCCGGTGACGACAGCGGTTTTTCCGTTCAACATTTTTATTCCTTGTGGTTGGCTTGAACTGAGCTTTGCGTCCAGCTTTGGGTTTGCTTGCGCGTCTGGTTTTCTACCCGATACTGTTGATTATCAAAGACGAAATTTCTTGCAAGGTATCCCAGCATGAGCACCCCACGCCTGCATCACGTTCAATGTTTGACCCCCGGTGGTTTGCACCGCATGGCCTATTGGGAGTGGGGTGACGCGCTCAATCCCAAGGTGCTGTTGTGCGTGCACGGCCTGACGCGACAAGGTCGCGACTTTGATACGTTGGCGCGCAGCATGTCGGCCGAATACCGGGTGGTCTGCCCGGACGTGGTGGGTCGGGGCGAATCGGATTGGCTCACCGACCCCAACAGCTACTCGGTGCCGATGTACGTGGCCGACATGGTCACGCTGCTGGCTCGATTGAACGCCAGCACGGTCGACTGGGTGGGCACGTCGATGGGCGGCTTGATTGGCTTGGGGGTTGCTGCGTTGCCGGGCAATCCGATCCGCCGCTTCGTCATCAATGATGTCGGTCCCACCCTGGAAGCCAGCGCCATTGCGCGCATCGGCAGTTATCTGGGTTTGCCGATGCACTGGAAATCGGTGGAAGAGGCGGCCGATTACATGGGCGGCATCTCCAAGGGCTTTGGCCCCCACACCCGCGAGCAATGGTTGGCCTTGACCCGCCCGATGCTCAAGGTCGAAGGAAGCGGTTTTGCGCCGCACTACGACCCGCGCATCGGCGTGCCGTTTCGGTCCGTCACGCCCGAGAAGGCGGCCTACGGCGAAGCGCTGCTGTGGAAGGCGTATGACGCCGTGACTGCATCCACGCTGCTGCTGCGCGGCGCCGAGTCTGACCTGCTCACAGCGGCCACCGCCGAGGCCATGACGCAGCGCGGGCCCAAAGCGCAGTTGGTCGAGTTTGCCGGTGTCGGCCACGCGCCCACTCTGATTGCGCCTGATCAAGTGGCCGCCGTGCGGGAGTTCTTGCTGCGCCCATGAAAACCGAGGGCACTGCGGCGCAGACCACGCACGAGGCTGCTGCGCCCATCGTTCAGCTGATGGCACAGGGCGGCTTGGATGAAGCCGCACAACTGCTGCGCGCACGTGCCTTCGCCGAGCCGCTGCTGACCGACCAACTGCTTGACACGGGTGAAGACGCGCTGGTGCACGCCGACGGCGTTGCTGCGATTTTGCAAGCCATCGGCGCTGCGCCGTCAATGCGTGCGGCAGCCTATTTGGTCTACGCCGGTGACTATCTCAGCAAGCCCGAAGAGGCGGTCGCGAAGGCATTTGGCGCCTCGAACGCCAGCTTGGTCATGCACACCCGCAAGCTGGTGCAAATTCAACGCGCCGCGCGCGAGGCCAAAGTCGCTGTGAAGGGGGGGGCGGAGCACAAAGCCCAGCAGACCGAGCGCGTGCGAAAAATGCTGCTGGCGTTTTCAAACGACCTTCGCGTGGTGCTGTTGCGCTTGGCCTCGCGACTGCAAACGCTGCGTCACTTTGCGGTGACCAAGCAGCCTTGCCCGCCGGCATTGGCGCGCGAGTCGATGCAGGTGTTTGCGCCGTTGGCCAACCGGTTGGGGATCTGGCAAATCAAATGGGAAATCGAAGACCTCGCATTTCGGTTTTCAGAGCCCGAAAAATACAAAACTGTGGCGCACCTGCTGGATGAAAAGCGAACTGAGCGCGAGCTCGGCATGGCCGAGTTTCGTGGTCATCTTGAAAACGAATTGAAGCTGCAAGGGATAAAGGCCGAAGTGCAAGGCCGCCCCAAACACATACACAGCATTTGGAAAAAAATGCAGGGCAAGGCGCTTGCGTTTTCGCAGGTCTTGGACCTTCGCGCGGTGCGCGTCATCGTGGCCGACGTGCCCGCGTGTTACGCCGTGCTCAGCTTCGTGCACCAGCGCCACTTGCCAGTGAGTGGCGAGTTCGACGACTACATTGCGCGGCCCAAAGGCAACGGCTACCAGTCGCTGCACACGGTGGTGCTCGACGACCAAGGCCGCGCCGTGGAAGTGCAAATCCGCACCCGCGCGATGCACGACCACGCCGAACACGGAGTGGCTGCGCACTGGGCCTACAAAGAAGCTGGCGTCAAAGGCTACGGCGGTGTCAGCTCAGCCGGTGAAAGCAACGCGCAAATCACTGAAGCTCGCAAAGCCGTGCTGCGCCAGTTGTTGGCGTGGGAGCGTGATTTTTCTGCCGCTGACGGCGATGAAATTCGCCCGACCGCAGCCGCTGAAGAAGTCTTCGACGACCGCATCTACGTCTTTACACCGCAAGCCGCCATCGTTGAGTTGCCAGCCGGCGCCACGCCGATTGACTTTGCGTACAGCGTGCATACCAATTTGGGCCACCGCTGCCGCGGGGCCAAGGTGGACGGCGTCATGGTGCCGCTGAACACGCCGCTGCAAAGCGGTCAGACGGTGGAGGTCACGGCTGTCAAGGAAGGCGGACCGTCGCTGGACTGGTTGAACGTCGAGTTGGGCTTTCTCAAAAGCCACCGCTCCAAAGCCAAAGTGCGCGGCTGGTTCAATTTGTTGGCGCAGGCCCAAACCATTGCGCGCGGACGCGAAGCCGTTGAGAAGCTGTTGCAGCGCGAAGGCAAAACTGCGGTGAAGTTGGCCTCGCTTGCCGAGCAGCTGGGGTTTCGTCAGGCCGATGATTTGTTTGAGGTGGTGGGCAAAGACGAGTTCTCGCTGCGCACCATCGAAAATCTATTGCGCCCGACCGAGCCGCATCCCACTGCAGATGAAGTCATCGCGCTGCGCAAACCCAAGGGCGACGCCGAATTGCCAAAAGGCGGCGTGCTGGTGGTGGGCGTGGAGTCATTGCTCACAAGCTTGGCGCGCTGCTGCCGACCCGCGCCGCCCGACGCGATTGGTGGCTACGTCACGCGTGGCAAAGGCGTGGCCATTCACCGGGTGGACTGCAGCAATTTTCGTGAGCTGGCCAAGCGCGCGCCTGAGCGCTTGATTGCGGTGGACTGGGGTCGCGCGCGTGAGCATGGCGCTGCCCAGTACCCGGTCGACGTGGCGGTGGAAGCGTCCGACAGACGCGGCTTGCTGCGTGATATTTCCGAAGTGTTTGCGAAAGCCCAAATGAACGTGACCGGTGTGAAAACCCAGTCTGTGAAAGACGCCTCGGGTGGCACCGCGTGGATGACGTTTACCGTGGAAATTGCTGACTCGGCGCGGCTAGGCCATGTGTTGGGCCTGGTGCAGCGGGTGGAAGGCGTGCGCTCGGCCCGCAGGAAGTGAAGCGCCCAGGCGATTGGCCTGTGTTGCGCTGCTATGATGCGAGACGCAGTAGGCGCGTAGCTCAGCTGGTTAGAGCACCACCTTGACATGGTGGGGGTCGATGGTTCGAGTCCATTCGCGCCTACCAATATTTATGGGGTCGACAACGAGAAATCGATGATAAAAAATCGATAACAAGCAAGTCGACAACAACCGAGTCGGCAGCAACCAAGTCGACGGCAAACAAATGGGTGACAAATAACGAAAGCACTTGGCGGTGTCGCCAGGTGCTTTTTTTTCGCACAGGCCACCAAGCCGTGCTTATCTAAATTGCTCTCGAAATCAGTGCGCCGCGAACGACCTGTGCGGCGAGTCCCTATGAATTCCGATCTGAAAAAAACTCACACCGCGGGTGCCGAGCCCATCGACATCGTCTACCTATGGGTCGACGGCAATGATCCCGTTTGGCGTTTAAAGCGTGCGCGCAGGGCGGCGCTGCTCAGCGAAGACACGCGCGCAGACATGGCGCTGCACGGCAATGTGGAAGGCCGTTTTCGAGACAACGACGAACTGCGATACAGCTTGCGTGCGCTGGAGCGGTTCTTTCCCGGCCACGGTCACATCTATTTGGTCACTGACTCGCAGGTTCCGAATTGGTTGCGTCAAAACGATCGAATCACCGTCATTGACCACAAAGACCTGATTCCCGCAGCCGCCTTGCCCACCTTCGATTCAGGGCACATCGAGTCGTACATCCACCGCATTTCCGGTTTGTCTGAGCGATTCTTTTATTTCAATGACGACGTTTTCTTTGGAGCCCCCGTTCACGTCGAGGACTGGTTTTTTGCCGGCGGAAGCTACGCCGCTTGGTCGCAGCAATCTGATGTCAGCCTCGAGCAGGCCTGCGTCAACGAGGCCGCCACCGAGAACGCCTGCCTGCTGTCCAGGCAATGGTTCGAAGCGCACCCGCAATGCGTGCTGGGTGAAGCGCACAGTTTTCGCACGTTTGCACATGCGCCGCGGCCGTTGTTGAAATCAGCTTTGACCAAGTTGGAAGCACAACAGCCAGAGCTTTATGCGAGGTCGCGTTCGACGGTGTTTCGGGTCTGGAACCAGCCGAGTTTGATCTGCGACTTTGCGCTGCGTTGGGGCATGTCGCAAGGCTCGACGCGTGTTCGCGAGTATTCGCATTTGTACGTGTCCACCGGTGCGGCAAATGCGGCCACTCAACTCGGCGAGTTGATGGCCGCTTGGGGTCAGGTGGATTTCTTTTGTGTTAACGACACCACCGACGACGCTGATTCAAACGACCCGCGATTGCTGCAAGCACGCGAAGCCTTGCAGCACATGTTTCCGCGTCCATCCAGCTTTGAGCAGGTGGAAGAGGCCGCGGCGCGCATGTCCGGTCTGGTGGATTGGATGCAGTTGAACGAGTTCAACCACCAGCCCGAAGATGTCGCGGGCCCGCAGCACGGCGAAGTGGTGGATCAAACCGCCTTGGCGGCGTAGCGGACGGCGCCAGCCGGGTAAACACCTTTGGGCCGCAATTTGGTGCGCTCCTAAAATAAATGTGCGGTTGCACAATTTTGTGCAGCCGCTTTATCAGGAGCGCCCTTCATGGTCACCACACTGCGCGCGTCGGTCGCCAAAGAGTCGAGCAAAGTCGCCCCGAAAGCCTCGACAAAAGCGTCCGCAAAGCGCACTCCTGATTTGGCTCAAGCTGGCGCGCCACGCATGCTGAAGAAGTACCCCAATCGGCGCTTGTACGACACCGAAACCAGCAGCTACATCACCTTGGCAGATGTGAAAAAAATGGTGATGGTCGGCCAGGCTTTTGTCGTGCGCGACGCCAAGACTTCCGACGACTTGACACGCAGCATTCTTTTGCAAATCATTTTGGAAGAAGAGACCGGCGGCGTGCCGATGTTTTCGTCGCAGTCACTCGCACAAATCATCCGCTTCTATGGTCAAGCCATGCAGGGAGTGATGGGCTCCTACCTGGAGCACAACCTGCAGGCGTTTACCGACATCCAGGCCCGCGTGAACGAACATTCAAACAGTCTGTACGACCCCAAAGCCATGTCGCCGGAGTTGTGGACGCAGTTCCTCGAGGGCCAGGCACCGGCGGTGCAAGGCCTGATGGGCAACTACCTCGAGCAGTCGAAAAACATGCTCACGCAAATGCAAGACCAAATGACCAAACAAGCTGGCGCACTGTTTCCTGCGTTCTTGCCTGCAAAGCGGTAGCTGCCAAGTCCGGGCCGATCTCTGTGAGGGCAGCGCTTTCAGGCTCATGGGCTGGTGTTTGCGCTGCCCGACGACGCATCCCCGACAACGCGTCGCTGTCAACGAAGATCCACATGCACTCTGCGTCGCCGTGGTTCACCCCGCCGGCGCCGGTGATGTGCTCGGCTTCGATGCCCGAATTGATCTGTGGTGCGTCCTTACCTTCGACGGTGAGCGGATTCGCGCCAGTCAGAACGTTTCCCAGTCGTCGGTTCCCGTCTTCGCCACAACCGTGCTCGCTGCGGGAGACGGACTGCTCGGCGGCAGCGAGGCGTCGGGCCTGGTCTTGAAGGCGGGCCGGCTGACATTGGTGGCCCGCTTGGGGCCGCGGCGTTCGCCGGCGTATGTGGCTGCGGCCGCAGAGGCTTCAGCGACCTCTGCGACCTGATAGGGGGCCGATCCGGCACCGAGGCCGGCAGTGAGCTTGAACACGCTCACCACTTCGGTCAGGCGCGCCGCCTGCTGTTTCAGGCTGTCGGCGGCGGCAGCGCTTTCCTCGACCAGCGCCGAGTTCTGCTGTGTCACCTGGTCCAGCTGCATGACGGCCTCTCCGACCTGGCTGATGCCCATGGACTGCTCTGAGCTGGCCGCAGAAAGTTCACTGATGAGCTGGCTCACGCGCTGGACTTCCGAGACGATGGCTGACATCGAATCGCCGGCCTCATTGACCTGACGCGCGCCGACTTCGACCTTCTCGACGCTGGCGCCAATCAGCGCCTTGATCTCTTTGGCCGCTTCGGCAGAGCGCCCGGCCAGGCTGCGAACTTCGCTGGCCACCACCGCAAAACCTCGGCCCTGCTCACCGGCCCTTGCGGCTTCCACGGCCGCGTTCAGGGCCAGGATGTTGGTCTGGAAGGCAATGCCGTCTATCACGCCGATGATGTCGGCAATCTTTTTCGACGAAGCCGCAATGTCCTGCATGGTGCTGACCACCGTGCTCACCACCTCGCCGCCTCTGACCGCCGCGGCCGACGCGCTGGCCGCCAGTTGATTGGCGTCGCTGGCGGTTTTTGCGCTGGTCTTGACGGTGCCAGACAACTGTTCCATCGACGCCGCTGTCTGCTGCAGATTGCTGGCCTGTTCTTCGGTGCGCTGGCTCAAGTCGGCGTTACCGCTTGCGATCTGCGCGCTGCCGGTGGCGATGCTGTCGCTGCTGGCACGGACCTGGCCAACGATACCCACAAGACTGTCGTTCATGGCCTTCAGCGCAGTGAGCAGTTGAGCCGTCTCGTCCTTGCCGGTCACGTCGATGCGTGAAGTCAAGTCGCCGGAGGCCACTGTTTGTGCCACCTTCACGGCCTGTTCGATGGGGCCCGTGATCGAGCGCGCCACCAAGTAGGCCAACCAGGCTCCCAATGCAATGGCCAGGCCCGTGGTGGTGAGCAAGATCGTCTTTGCCTGCGCATAGGCCTGCGCCGCGCCGACAGCCTCTTCTTTATTGAGTTTGGTCTCGAGTTCTTTCAGCGCTTTCAGGTCCGCCAGCCAGGCGCGCTGAACGGGCCGCAAATCTTTCAATTGAATCCGGGTGGTTTCTTCCTGCTTGTTGGCCAGGCCGAGTTCGGCCGTCTTGGCGAACAACGGTAGTGCAGCGGCCTCGTGCGCCCTGATTTTTTCCATCAGGGCTTTTTCTTCGGCCGTGCCGTTGAAGTCGCGCAGCAGCCGTGTGATCTCTTCCTCGGCTTTGTCGTACACGGCCGTCTGCTCCGCGATGCGCGCGACCTGGGGCTTCATCTCTTCCTGATCGTTCATCAGGGCCAGATTGCGCACGGCAACCGTGCGGTCCAGTACGGTGTAGGCCATCGTGGCGGCTGCGTCGATCTGCTTGTTGTTGACCTCGGTGATGTTGGTGATGCGGGCATTGATGTCGGACATGCGCGTCAGGGCGACGGCGGCCATCGCGATCATCAATGCGAAGACCGTTGAAAACGCGAGGGTCAGACGCCCACCGATCTTGATATTTTTAATAAACCTCATACTGGATTTTCCGGCGGTAGTTGGCGGGATCAGGGTTCAAACTTCGCCCTGTCCTTGGCTTTTCGATAAGTTGATTCGGGACTTGAGCAGCCTGCCGCCCTGCACGCGTCAGCACGACCGACCGACCGACTGACCGACCGCACGAACGCTCGCGAAGGTGCCCCATCCTCAAAGCGTCAACCCAGAAAGCTTCAACCCGCAACGTCAACCCGCAACGTCAACCCGCAAAGGCCTGCCTCGATAGACTGGGCCGATGACACTTTCAACCCTGGCCGTGAATGCGGCGCGCTCAAGATCGTTGGCGCTGGCGGCGGCTGCGCTGGCCGCGGCGCTGTTCATCGGCATGGACGCGGTGGTGAAGACGCTGTCACCGCGCTTCGATGCGCTGCAGTTGACCTTCCTGCGCTTTGCCAGCGGCAGCCTGTTTGCCGTGCCGCTGTGGCTGTGCTTTCGCAGCCGCCTGCCCCTTCGCGCCAGTTGGCCGCTTCACGCGCTGCGCAGCGTGTTGCTGTTGCTGGCGCTGCTGACGTGGTTCCATGCGTTGAGCGTGCTGCCGCTGGTGCAGGCGGTGGCGGTGGGCTACACCGCGCCGCTCTTCATCGCGCTGCTGGCCATGCTGCTGCTGCGCGAGCGGCCAGCGGGTGGCATCTGGCTGGCGCTGGGTCTGGGCGCGCTGGGCGTGGGCGTCGCACTGTGGCCCGAGCTGGACGCCCGTGCCGGGCCAGACCACAGCGTGCGTGTCGTCGGGCTGGTGTCGGCCGCGCTGTCGGCCCTGCTCTACGCCGGCGTGATGGTGCTGGCGCGTCACCAAGCACAGCGCGATGCGTTGTGGACCATCCTGCTGGTTCAGAACCTGTTGCCGACGCTGCTGCTGGCCCCACCCATGGCGTGGCGCTGGCAGCCAATGCTGATGTCCGATGTCGCGCCCGTGCTGCTGATCGGTCTGCTGGCCACCGGCGGGCTGTTGTGCATCACCTGGGCTTTCACGCACATCGAGGCCAGCCGCGCCGCGCCGCTGGAGTACACCGGCCTGGTGTGGGCCGCAGCACTCGGTTATCTGCTGTTCGGCGAGGTGCCCACCGCTTGGAGCCTCGGCTCGGCCGCCTTGATCGTCGGCGCCTGCCTGCTGCTGATTCGGCGCTGACGGCCAGGCGGATGGTGCAACTCGGCTGTGTGGCCCTCATCACGCGAGTTCGAGTTCGAGTTCGAGTTCGAGTTCGAGTCCGAGCCCGGAACTGCATTCGCCTGGCGCAGAGCGGCAACGTATCCAACAGCGAACACGCAAGCCCGTTTGGCCATGTCGCCTGTATCCTCGGCAACCCCACTCCAAAGGAATCCACATGGCACTGTCAAAAAAGAAACGCGTCGGCAAGCGAACCATTTCTGCCAAACAAGTCAAGAAGACTTCAAGCGGCAGAAAGAGCCGCAAGTCCGATGGCACCCAGCCCCCGAAGGTTGTGACTCCAGCTTCGACGCCAGCGGCGAACTGACGACGTTGACATGCAAAGCGCGTCGAGCTGCTTCGGCTTGGCCGCTCTGGCACTCGTTGTTCGATCGGAGCGTTAACTCCAACCTGCGAACCGCCGGTTTGTTGCATTCCCTTCCAGGCCTCGAGTCGAACAGACCTTGGCTTGTGATTTGAGTTCAGCACTCGCCGCGGCCTGAAGTCAGCAATTCGCAATTTGCGATTGCAGACATCGGCGAAAATGGCGCGATGACACAAGCCACGCTCGCCCAAGCCCCCCAAGCTCATATCCCCAAAATCGGTTTCGTCTCGCTGGGTTGCCCCAAAGCGCTGACCGACTCTGAACTGATCCTCACCCAGCTGCGCGCTGAGGGTTACGAAACCTCCAAAACCTTTGCCGGGGCCGACCTCGTCATCGTCAATACCTGCGGGTTCATTGACGACGCAGTGAAGGAAAGCCTGGACACCATCGGCGAAGCGCTGGCCGAAAACGGCAAGGTCATCGTCACCGGTTGCCTGGGTGCCAAAGCCGGCGAGGGCGGCGGAAATTTGGTGCGGCAAATGCACCCCAGCGTGCTGGCGGTGACTGGCCCACACGCCACGCAAGAGGTCATGGACGCAGTGCACTTGCATTCGCCCAAGCCGCACGATCCGTTTATTGATTTGGTTCCGGCGCACGGTGTGAAGCTCACGCCACGTCACTACGCGTATTTGAAAATAAGCGAAGGCTGCAATCACCGCTGCAGCTTTTGCATCATCCCGAGCATGCGCGGTGATTTGGTGTCACGCCCCATTGGTGACGTTTTGGGCGAGGCGCAGCGGCTGTTCGAGTCGGGCGTGAAAGAGTTGCTCGTGATCAGCCAAGACACCAGCGCTTACGGCGTGGATGTGAAGTACCGCACCGGCTTTTGGGACGGCCGCCCCGTCAAAACCCACATGACCGATCTGTGCGAAAAGCTCAGCGAAATTGCGGCCGTGCACGGGGCCTGGGTGCGGCTGCATTACGTGTACCCGTACCCGCACGTTGATCACATCTTGCCGCTGATGGCCAGCGGCGGCGTGCTGCCTTATCTGGACGTGCCGTTTCAACATTCCCACCCCGATGTTCTGAAACGCATGAAGCGCCCGGCCAGTGGTGAAAAGAACTTGGAGCGCCTTCAGCGCTGGCGCGAAGCCTGCCCCGAAATCGTGGTTCGCAGCACTTTCATCGCCGGTTTTCCGGGCGAGACCGAAGCCGAGTTCGAGCACCTGCTCGGTTTCATTCGCGAGGCTGAAATTGACCGTGCCGGTTGCTTTGCTTACTCTGCGGTGAACGGCGCCACGGCCAACGATCTGCCCGGGATGTTGCCAATTGCCGTGCGCGAGGAACGCCGCGCGCGGTTCATGGCGGTGGCTGAAGCTGTGTCCAGCGCCAAGCTGGCCAGGCGCGTTGGCGCCACCATGCAAGTGCTGATTGATTCCGCCCCCGCGCTGGGCCGAAAAGGCGGTGTGGGCCGCAGCTACGCCGATGCGCCGGAAATCGACGGCGTGGTCAAACTTCTGCCGCCGGAAAAGGCGTCGAAAACCCTGAAAGTGGGTGAATTTACGCGCGCTCGCATTGTCGGCACGCAGGGCCACGACCTGATTGCCCAACCGATCTAACTCTCTCAAATTCGTCGTTCAAGTTGGCCATCACAAAGTTGTCATGACGCATCAAAAAACCACCGCCCTCATTCATCACTCCTACCGCGCGCCTGCCGGCTTTGATGCAGTGCCGCCGGGCGTGTTCAAGGCGTCGACCGTTATTTTCAAAAACACCGCCGCGATGCGGTCGCGAGACTGGAAGGACCGGAACGCCTACACCTACGGCTTGCACGGCACGCCCACCAGCATGGTGCTGGAAGAGCGCATTGCGTCACTGGAAGGCGGCTTGCAGACCCTGTTGGTGCCCAGCGGTTTGGCGGCCATTGCGGTGGTGGACATGGCGCTGTTGAAGTCGGGCGACGAAGTGCTCATACCCAGCAACGCTTACGGCCCCGGCAAAGAATTTGCGGCGCACGAGTTGGCGGGCTGGGGCATCGGTCACCGTTACTTTGATGCGATGAATCCGCAGTCGCTGAGTGACGCCATCGGTCCTGCCACCAAGCTGGTTTGGCTGGAGGCGGCAGGCTCCATCACGATGGAATTTCCCGACCTGCCTGAACTCGTGCGAGTTTGCAAAGCGCGCGGTGTGCTTTGCGCCCTGGACAACACGTGGGGCGCAGGCATTGCCTTCAACTCCTTCGACTTGCCAGGCGGTGCCAGCGTCGACATTTGCATGCAGGCCCTGACCAAATTCCCGTCAGGCAGTGCCGATGTGTTGATGGGCTCGATCACCACGCGTGACGAGGCCTTGCACCTGCGCTTGAAAGCCTCGCACTCGCGCATGGGTTGGGGCGTGGGCATGAACGATGTGGAGTTGGTGCTGCGCGGCTTGCCCAGCATTCAAGTGCGCTACGTAGCCCACGACCGCGCTTCGCGCGCGTTGGCGCAGTGGTGGTCGCAGCAAAGTGAAGTCACGCAGGTGCTGCATCCGGCGCTGGCAGGCTCCGCGGGTCATGCGCACTGGAAAGCGGTTTGCAACGACCAGGCGGCCGGCTTGTTTTCGGTGGTGTTTGCAGAGCGCTTCAGCACCGCGCAGGTCGATGCATTTGTTGATGCGCTGAAGTTGTTCAAGATTGGTTTTTCCTGGGCCGGGCCCGTCAGTTTGGCGGTGCCTTACGACATCAAAGCCCTGCGTAAAGACGATTCCTGGCGCGGCACTTTGGTGCGTTTTTCAGTGGGGCTGGAAGCGGTGGAAGATTTGATCGCCGACTGCGATCAGGCGCTGGTAGCGTTGCGCTGACCTTCGGGGTTGTCGAACGCATCACACATCAAGGTGCTGAAGCAAGCGCGCCATGCCGACGGTCGGGTGAGGTCAACGCGCCCGGCGGCTTTTGGCAACGGTCCAGTCGTACGGCGTGAAACGAATCGCATGGCCGGACAGATCCTGTGTCGATGCGCTTCGCGGGCTGTGTGCCTGTGCGTAACTCACCAAGTCTTTGGCCGGCACGGGCACAAAGTCCTCGGGGTAAAAATTCAAAAGCTCGCTCAACCACACCGTGCGGTTGGCGTCGTCGACGCGAAAGTTTTCGGGTTTAGCGAAAAAGGCGCGAGTTTCCCGTTCTAGCTGGCGCTCTAAATCGACGGCTGAAAACGGCATGCGCGTCGGCCACAAAGCTCAAATATGCGTCCAGGTCGCGTCGCTTCGCGGCCAAAGCCGGGAAGTCCACTTCACCTTGGTCGTTCACAAACTCGGCCAAAACGCGCGCCCAAGCGGCGTGGGCTTGAGGCGCTGAAGGTGCCGCTGTTGAAGGACCGCGAACAAATGTGGAGCAGCCGCTGAGGACGACGCACGCCGACGCGAGGACCCATGCGAGTTGACGCTTGCTCATGGTTCGCAGACTTCTTCGCTGACCTTGCGTTCCACCGCGCGCTCTGCTGCATGTTCTGCCAATGCTGTCTTGCGTCCGCGCCCCTTCAGCCACTTGATCGGAACGCTCGCCAGCACGCCGCGCTGCAGCGCCAGCGGCTGCCATTCGCCGGTGGACGTCTTTAGCTGCTTGAGCAGGTAGTTGTCGCGCTGCGCGTTGTAGGCTCACATGCTCAGCGGCCCGTCTTGCGTGAACGCCATGAAGACGCAGGCGTTGACGCGGTCAGTCTCCAAGTGGCAAGCGTCCATGAATTTGTGGGTGAACAAGGTGAGTTTGTGAACGCGGCCGCGCGCTGGGATCAGTTCACCCCTCATGCGCCACAGCAAACCCGCGCCCCACTACAGCGCTGCAGCCGTCAGGCTGGGGTTGGCCAGGCCCGCTGCCAACAGCGACCTGGCGGCGCGCCAAGGCGTGCCCCGGTCGATTTGCAGATTGGCTGTTTCGCGCATGAAGCGCCCCACCAAATGGACGCCTTCAAAGGCATCAAACGCGCGTCCGTTCACCACCAACAACACCGCGCTGCGGTTGCAGTCGTGGTGGCCGGCTTTGAGCTGGAAGGAAGCAAAGCGCACCACGTCGGCGTGGGCCACAAAAAACGCCGACAGCATCGGCACGTCGTCAAAGTTGCCGGCATGCACGGTGTTGAAGAACACGCTGATGGGCAAGCCGCGCCCTCGGTTGAGGTATTTCAGGCGCAGCGAGTTCAGGTCTGCTTCTGTTTGGAAGCCACTGCGCTGCTGGGTCGTGTCCACATGGAAGGCCACATCCAGCAAACCGGCCGCGGCCAGCTCGGTCAGCAACTCGCGGCTGGCCTTGATGCCGTTGGTCAGCAATGCAGGCCGCAGGCCTTTGCTGGCCAAGCGCTGCACGATGGCAATCAATTCTTCGCGCTTGCGCAGCGTGGGTTCGCCGCCTGAGACCTGCACATCGGTGCCCGGCCCGTAATGGCCGGCAATGATGTCGATGCGGCGAAAAATTTCTTCCAAAGGAAAGTCACGCACCGCCTCGGCCGATTCTCTGAGGTAGCACAAGGTGCAGTCCAGATTGCAGCGCTGCGTGATTTTCAGCGACACACAGGCCACCGCGCACCTTCGGCCGGCCATTTGGTCCGAAGTCCACTGACAGATGTGCCGCATGCGTTAGCGCATGTCGCCCACCGCGTCGGCTGACGGCTTCGTGAACGGAGTAAAACTCGCCGGGTCGACGGCCGCGGGGCGTGAGCAGAGCCATGATCCTGCGCTGGCGCGGTTTTATGAGTCATGGTGTCGGTACAGCGGCCCATAGAAGTTGGTCTGTGTGAGCCAACGGGCGAGCTTCTTACATCGCGTCCAGCGTCTGAGTTCAAATAGCGAGTCGTTGGTGACGACGTACCCGTATTTTGTTCAAACCGGCGAGTCGCATCGTCGATCAACTCTTCATGTCCGACCCCTTCAGCGCCTCCGACCAAGCCGCCATGCGCATCGCCATCGACCAAGCCCGCAACGCGTGGTTGGTGGGCGAGGTGCCGGTGGGCGCGGTGGTGATGCGTCGGGGTCAAGTGATCGCCACCGGCTACAACCGGCCGATCACGCAGCACGATCCGACGGCTCACGCTGAAATTGTCGCGCTGCGTCACGCGGCCACCTTGCTGGGCAATTACCGCTTGCCCGAGTGCGAGTTGTTTGTCACCCTGGAACCCTGCGCCATGTGTGCCATGGCGTTGCTGCATGCGCGGTTCAAGCGCGTGGTGTTTGGCGCGATGGAGCCCAAAACCGGGGCCGCGGGCTCGGTGCTCAACCTGTTCGATCACACCGTTTTGAATCACCACACCGCCTTGCACGGCGGTGTGTTGGCAGATGAATGCAGTCAGTTGCTGAAAGACTTTTTTGCTGAGCGACGAGAGCACTATCGGCAGCGCCGCTCGGCAGCTGCTGTGGAGGACGAGCTGGTTGACGTCATCCCCACTGGCGACGTGATTGAACTGGTCGTTCCGCCCCCACCCAATTCTTGAATCAATCCGAACGATCTCACATCAAGCGATGACTTCCCTGCACCTCTTTACACCCGCCGGCGTGCTGCTCAAAGCTGCGCCACTGCGGTTGGCCGCCAAACGGCTGAAGGCTTTGGGCTTCGATGTGACCATCGACGAAGCCGCTTTGGTCAAGCACCAACGCTTTGCCGGCGACGACGAAACCCGCCTCGCGGCGATTCACCGTGTTGCGAATGCCGCTCCCAGCATCGCCATGGCCACGCGCGGCGGCTACGGCATGTCGCGCTTGCTCGACCGCATCGATTGGAAACTCATCGCGCGCAGCGTGGAGCGGGGCACTCGCTGGGTCGGTCACAGCGACATCACCGCCTTGCATCTGGGTCTGCTGGCGCACGCCAAAGGCATCACTTGGGCGGGTCCGCTGGCCTGTGACGATTTTGGTCGCGCTGAGGTCGATGACATCACCGAGCCGTGCTTTTTAGAGGCCATGACCGGCGAATTGGAGGCAGTGGGTTTCAGAACAGAGCCAGGCTTTGACGCCTTGGAGGCGCGCGGTGTTTTGTGGGGCGGCAACCTGCGCATGGTGATGTCGCTTCTGGGCACGCCTCATTGGCCGGCGCGCCGCGTCGTCAAGGGTGGCATTTTGTTTTTGGAAGACGTCAACGAGCAGCCCTACTGCGTGGAGCGGTGCCTGCTGCAGCTGCACCAGGCCGGCGTGCTGGACGCGCAAAAGGCCGTGGTGCTCGGTGAATTCACGGTGCATCGAAAGTCGCCGATGGACAGAGGCTTTTCAATGAAAACGGTGGTGGCGCATTTGCGTTCGCTGACCAAAACCCCCATCCTCACCGGCCTGCCGTTCGGCCATGTGCCCACCAAGGTGTCATTGCCCGTTGGGGCGAAGGTGGAGTTGCTGGTGCAGGGCAGGGACGTGTTGATCGGCTGGCCGCACGGCCATGACAGCCGCCCAAATGCTTGAGCGTCGCAGCGAATTCGCAGAAGGTCAAACCCTGAGCCGGTCTCTGACGAGGTGGCCCTAAACTTGCCTCCAGCCTTCAAGCGACCGCGCCACAAGCCAGTCACCTCGAAGGCATCTTGTTTTTTGGCAGCCTTGCGCTTACTCGAACGCACAAGCTGCCCGCACCAGAGGAAGACCGCATGCAGGGTCCCGCGTCGTTAAAAGCATTTTTTGTGCACCGTCAGAGTCTTGCCTTGCGTTGGATTGCGTTTGCTTCAGCGGCGTGTCTTTTGGGGTTGAGCGGTTGCAACAACAACCCGCAGGCATCGGACATCGCGGCGTCCAACACCTTGACCACGGCGGTTAATGAGTCGTCGCCACGGCATCTCGACCCGACAGCGTCTTACTGGTCCAACGACACACCCTACACCTACCAAATTTACGAGCCGCTGTACGGCTATCACTACCTCAAGCGTCCGTTTGTGTTGATGCCCAAGGCGGCTCAAGCCGTCGTAAAACCGATCTTCATTGGCAAAGACGGCAAGACACTGCCTGAGGATGTGGCGGGTGAGTTGGTGGCAGAAAGCGTCTACGACATTCCCATCAAGCCCGGCATCAAATACCAGCCTCACCCGGCGTTCGCCAAGCTGCCCGATGGCACCTACGCCTACCACGCCTTGAAGCCCGGCGAGCTCGGCAAGCGCCGCACGCCCTTGGAATTTGAGCAGAGCGGCACGCGTGAATTGGTCGCCGAAGACTTCGTGTACGCGCTAAAGCGCCATGCCACCACGCGCATCACCACGCCCATCTTTGGCACCTTTGCCGAATACGTTGAGGGCTTGAAAGAGTACGGCGAGCTGATCAAGGCCGAGGATAAAAAACTGCGTGCGGGCCTAGACCCCGCCAGCCTGGACAAGCCTTTCCTCGATTTCAGGCGCTGGCCTTTGGCGGGTGCCACCGCACCAGAAAAGCACTTGCTGCGCATACGCATCAAAGGCAAGTATCCGCAGTGGAATTACTGGATGGCCATGACGTTTTTGGCCCCAGTGCCCTGGGAGGCCGATGCGTTTTATGCGCAACCTGGTTTCGGTGCGGTCGGCCTGACGCTGGACACGTGGCCGGTGGGAACCGGCCCTTACATGATGACGGAGTTCATCAAAGACCGCCGTCATGTGATGAAGCGCAACCCAAACTACCGCGGCGAGCCTTACCCCTGCGAAGGTGCGCCGGGCGACAAAGAGGCCGGACTGCTGGACGACTGCGGCAAACCTACGCCTTTTATTGACACCATCGTCTCAACCATCGAGCGTGAGGCCGTGCCACTGCAGGGCAAGTTTCGCCAAGGCTTCTACGACATCGAAGTGTTCGAACGCAACGACACCGGCTTGGCCTATCTGGTGGCAATGCAAGACTCTGAGGCGGTGCGCGCCGAATACCTGGAAAAAGGTTTTCGCTTGCCCAAGTTCCCCGACGTGACCAGCTGGTTGAT
>JBBRGA010000032.1:0-26224 GCA_038241115.1 Burkholderiales bacterium
ATCAGCCGCAAGCGTTCGCGCACATTGGCCAGGGCGATGCCGTGGCCCGGGTTGCTGCTGCCGCCCTGCACCGTATTGACAATCGAGACCACCGCGCGGCCGCGATGCACTTGGGTGCGTATGCGCACCGTGCCGCCTTCCTGTGCAGGCTCCACGCCGTGACGTACCGCGTTTTCGACCAAAGGTTGCAGCATCAGCGGCGGTACGCGGGCGCCGCCTGCGGCGGCGTCGAGTTCCCATTGAATGCGCAGCCGGTCTCCGAAGCGAATCTGTTCAATCGCCAAATAGCGGCGCGCCAGCTCGACCTCTTCGTTCAGGGTGACGGCTTCACCCGTTTCGGTCAGGGCCACGCGAAAGAGCTCGGCCAGATCTTCCAAAACACCTTCGGCGCGCGCCGGGTCAAAACGCACCAAACTGAGTGCGGTGTTCAAAGTGTTGAATAAAAAATGGGGCCTTATGCGGCTTTGCAATTCGGCCAGTTGCGCGGTGGTGTCGGCCGGCACTTGCGCCAGGGCGCGCAGGCGCAACCATTGATAGACCGCCGCCGCGATGCCCGCACCGGCCAAGGCGTGCGCCAACCAGCGAACCGAGTCCCACCCGTCCGCACCGGCCAAAAAGGGCAGCGACCATCCGGCCACGCCGCACAAAGCACCGAGCACGCTGATAGCCGCGCCCGCTGTTGACGGGCTCAGCCGCGTCAGGCCACGTTTGCCGGCGCAAATCAGCACCAGCCACAACAGCACGCCCGGCAAGGCCATGGCCGAGCCAGTGGCAAAAAGGCCAGCCCAAACTGCCAGCGTGGTGGCCACAAACAAGGCGCCCACTGCCACCAGCGCATGCACAAACAACAGAGCACGCAGCACCACGCCAGCGTGGCAGACATCGAACAACGCACCTGCCGGCGCCCGCGCACTTTCCATGCCCTTGAACACCGTGTTGCCAAAAACGCTGGACTGCGTGTCGGCCGGGCGCGTTGAATTCAGCTCTTGCGCAGAGCGGTTTTTTGAATCGCGGCGAGGGTCAAGGCCAGGTGCGGACATGGGTGCTTGCGAAGACAGCGTCGATAGAATCAAGGATGGGGTTTTTCTGTTGGCGCATTGTCACCAAGTCATGCGCCAAAGCGTGTTGAACCCCTCTGCATTCTTCCACCGCACCGCTTGCTCGAACAGCGCCGCCCTGCCACTCAAAACCGCGCAACCCATGGCCACCAATCCTCTCGACTCCAAATCTCAAGCGTGGTCGGCGCTGTTTTCTGAACCCATGAGCGAGCTGGTGCAGCGCTACACCGCCAGCGTGAGCTTTGACCAGCGCTTGTGGCGCGCTGACATCGCGGGTTCTTTGGCCCATGCCGAGATGCTGGCGGCGCAAAAAATCATCAGCACCGAAGACCATGCGTCCATCGTGCGCGGTATGGCTCAAATCCGGGCCGACGTCGAAGCGGGCCGCTTCGAGTGGAAACTGGAACTGGAGGATGTGCACCTGAACATCGAAGCGCGCCTGACGCAGTTGGTGGGCGACGCTGGCAAGCGTCTGCACACCGGCCGCTCACGCAACGACCAAGTGGCCACCGATGTGCGCCTGTGGCTGCGCGGCGAAATCGACAACCTGGAGCCATTGCTGGTCGCCATGCAGCGGGCTTTGGTGGACGTGGCTGACAAAAATGTGGAAACGATATTGCCCGGTTACACCCACATGCAGGTGGCTCAGCCCGTGAGCTTTGCGCATCACCTGTTGGCTTATGTCGAGATGTTTGCGCGCGATGCGCAGCGCCTGAGCGACGTCCGCAAGCGGGTCAACGTGTTGCCTTTGGGTGCTGCTGCGTTGGCAGGCACCAGCTACCCGCTGGACCGCGAACGCGTGGCTCAAACCCTGGGCTTCGACAGTGTTTGCCAGAACAGCCTGGACGCCGTGAGCGACCGCGATTTCGCCATTGAATTTGGCAGCTTCGCGTCCATCACGATGATGCACATTTCGCGCCTCAGCGAAGAAATCGTGCTGTGGATGAGCCAGAACTTTGGCTTCATCGATCTGGCCGATCGCTACTGCACCGGCAGTTCCATCATGCCGCAGAAGCGCAACCCCGACGTGGCCGAACTCGCGCGCGGCAAGAGCGGCCGCGTCATTGGTCATTTGATGGCCTTGCTCACGCTCATGAAGGGCCAGCCGTTGACCTACAACAAAGACAACCAGGAAGACAAAGAGCCGCTGTTCGACACCGTGGACACGCTTCGCGACACCCTGCGCATCATGGCGGAAATGGTGGCCGGCATCATCGTCAAACCCGAAGCCATGGAGCGTGCCGCGTTGAAGGGCTACGCCACTGCGACTGACTTGGCAGACTACCTGGTGAAGAAGGGCCTGCCCTTTCGCGATGCGCACGAGGCGGTGGCGCACGCCGTGAAAAACGCGATATCGCAGGGCGTTGATTTGAGCGCCTTGCCGCTGGCCACGCTGCAAAGCTTCAACGCCCACATCACCGACGACGTGTTTGAAGTGCTGTCACTGCGCGGCTCGTTGAATGCCCGCAATGTGTTGGGCGGCACGGCACCGGCCCAGGTGCGGACGCAAATTGCTCGGCATCGGGCACGGTTGGGCTGAGCAGCCCCTGCGGAGAACCAGTTGCGCTTGATCAAAACAACGCTGTTATTTCTCGCGCTGCCCTTGGCGGCGCTGAGCCTGCTGGCCGCGTGCGCGCCCAGCGCCACTTTGAACGTGTTGACACCGCGCAGCACCTACAGCGTGACCCACGGTGTGCCTTACGGCCAACCAGACACCCAATCGCCACGCCAAAAGCTGGACATTTACACCCCGGCGCAAGCCGCTGCCGATGGAGGCTACCCGGTGGTGGTCTTCTTTTATGGCGGCTCTTGGAACAGTGGCGAACGCGCCAACTACGCCTTCATGGGCGAAGCCCTGGCTTCGCGTGGTGTGCTCACTTTGGTGGCCGACTACCGGTTGTATCCCGAGGTGCGCTACCCCGAATTTTTGATCGATTCAGCACTGGCGCTGTCTTACGGCTTGAAGCACGCCAAGGCGCTGGGAGGCAACGCGAAACGCGTTTTCGTGATGGGCCACAGCGCCGGTGCGTACAACGCGGCCATGCTGGCCTTGGACGCACGCTGGTTGAAAGCCGTGGGTCACGATCCCGCTGAATTGGCCGGGTTTATTGGTTTGGCCGGGCCCTACGACTTTTTGCCGATGACCAACGTCAACACGCAGCCTGTGTTTTTTCACCCCAACTACCCGGCCGGTTCACAACCGGGTGCCTACGTGAGCAGCGCCGCACCGCGCAGCTTTATCGGCGCAGCCAAAAAAGACTCGCTGGTAGACCCTCAGCGCAACAGCGTGGCGCTGGCCGTGCAGCTGAAAGCTGCTGGTGTACCGACCACGCTGACCTTGTACGACCGAGTCAACCATGTGACGCTGGCCGCGGCCTTCTCGGCCCCTTTGCGCTGGTTGTCGCCCGTGCTCGACGATGTGGCGGGATTCATTGCGGCACCCTGAGCTGATCTGAGGCGCGCAGAAGTTGAAGTGCGCGTTGGCGGTGCCTGTCAGCGCGCCACTTTGAATGGCACTTGGTAGAGCCACAAACGTCGCCCGTCGGCGCACTGATGAACCGCCTGTGGCAGCACACCGGCCGCTTCAAATTCCAAGCTGCCCATCCATGCACCTTGGCGCAATTCTCGTGAGGCTTTTTCCACCGCACGGGGCAGGCTCTCGGGGCGCTGGAACAGATAAACAAAATCAAAACGCGACCAATCGGCAGCCCACATGTCGGCGCGCTGCGCCTTGGCATACGGCGCTCGCCATGCACAGATCCAGCGAAGGGGCCAGCTCCATTCCAGACCGGTGAGTTGGGCGTTCGGATACTCACAGTGCAGCTCACGCAAACCGTCGCCCATGCCGCAACCGGCATCCAGGATGTGCAAAGGGCCGGCAGGAAGTTTCAAGCTCTGATGCAGCCCGTTCAATGCCCCGCGCGGAGTGGGAAACATGGGCGCGTCGCGCCAGCTTCGCGCCGGGTAGAGCGCAAGCAACACCGCCAACGGAAGCAACCATGCCCACGCAGGCAAATTGAGCGCGCTGTGCGCATCGACGGAGTGTCGGAGTTGCATGGCGGTGGACAGCATCATCGACACCGGAAATCCTGCGGCCAGCAAGATGCGTCGCCACGGCGTGTTGCCCCACATGCTGCTGACCGCGCCCACAAACGTGGCCATCAGCAGCGCCAGCCAAGGCATCGCCCCCAAGTAGCGCAACGCAGCAAACACGCCCCAAGCCAACGCCCAGGTCAACAGCGCTGGAAGCGGCCAAAACCGCATCAAGCCCACCGCGGCGGGCTTGGGTATGGGAACGGGTGACATCACCACAAACATCACTCCAAACATGCCAGTAAATCGGCAACCTCTGGCCAAGCGCAAGGCTTCGATACCTCAGCCCGAACGGAATTCAATTTGTATTTGAAGCCCCCTCCAAGCCAGACCGGCCAATCAGCCATCTCCACCAAGCGCAAGGCTTCGATACCTCAGCCCGAACGGGATTCAGTTTTTATTTGAAGCAACAACATCAACAAACTCCTCGGTTCACAGAGGCAAGCGCAGCGAAGCCCCCATCAGGCAACCACCGTGGACGGGTTTCCCGGCCGACTGGTGGGCGCCCCCTCGGGGGGCAGGAGCGCAGCGACGTGGGGGCCAACATCACTCGACGTGGGGGCCGTCAATACTCCCGAAGCCGAACCCGCAACCGCGCAATCGACTGGCTGTGCAACTGACAAACGCGCGACTCGGTCACCTTCAGGACGGCGGCAATTTCTTTCAAATTCATGTCGTGCTCGTAGTACATGCTCATCACGTACTGCTCGCGCTCAGGCAAAACCTTGATGGCTTCCACCAAGGCTCCGCGCATGCGGTGATCTTGCAGTTGTGCCAGTGGATTCACGGCGTCGTCGGCCACGTGGCGGTCCAGGTAATCGGCGTCGCCGTCGTCGCCGGCCATGTCTTCCAGATAAACCAGCTGGGTGCCGCGGACTTTGCCGAGCAGCTCTTGGTACTCGGCCAGGCTGACGCCCATTTCTTTGGCAATTTCGCTCTCCGCCGGAGCGCGGCCGAGGCGCTGTTGCAGTCGATGCACCGCGGCTTCAATGCTGCGCTGTTGCTTGCGGATGCCGCGCGACAGGTAGTCGTTGCCGCGCAGTTCATCGAGCATCGCGCCGCGAATTCGCTGGGTGGCGAAAGTCTCGAACTGCACGCCTTGACCGGGGTCGAAGCGACTCAGCGCATCGGTCAGCCCGATCATCCCGACCTGAATCAGGTCGTCGATCTCCACGTTGGCAGGCAGCTTGGCAATCATCTGATGCGCCAGTCTGCGCACCAGTGGGCTGTATTGCTTGAGCATGGAATTGACGTCAAGCTGACCTTTGGCGGTGTACATGTTGGTCTCCATCATCAGTTCATCGCGTGCACGCGAGACTCACCATGCGTTGGGTTTTTGGCACTGTTGGTCATGGGCGAACTTCCTGAAAAGTGGGGCAATCCCATGGCGGCCTGCCAAGAAGGTTGAAGCTCTTCTGCGGCCCAGCGCGCCAAGCTCGGTGTGGGCGCCTCGGACGCATCGGTGGCGGGGTCAACCTGCACCCAATTGCGCAGCACGGCGCCCAAGAAATCGTCGGCACAAGTGGCCAACTGCATGGCGATGCGCTCGCTGCGCGGCGACTGCGTTGCGGCGCACAACATCAAATCAAACACCACCAAACCGGCGCGCTGGGTCAACAGCTTCATGGCTGCGTAGGCATGTGTGACGCTGCTGGGGCGGTCATCGGCCAGCAGCAATGGGCGAGCCTCGGTGCGCATGAACAAGCGGCACAAGTCGGCGGCAGATGCGTGAACCAAGACCACGCTGGCTTGCGGTGCGGCGTCGGCTGCGGCTTGCAGAAAACTGGCGGTGGAGCCGCGTGCGTCCACATAGCGCAAGGCCGCGCCGCGTGCGGCGAGGTAGCTGACCTGCGGTGAGATGCGCTCTATGCATTCGGCAATGTCGACGTCGATCATCTCCGACGCGGCGGGTGAGATTTCGGCCGCGTCGATGACCAACGTGTGGCGGCCGTGCTCGCCGAAGGCGGTGCACAAACGCTCCAGCATCACGCCGCTGAAGACCACATGCGGGTTGGAGACAACGGGGATGAATCGCGTGGCGCGATTTGAGAAACGTTGCCTCAGGCCGTGGGCTTGATCGTGCGGGGCAGAACGAGGAATGAGTGCGGTCATGAAGGCGTTCAGTTCGGCAAAGGAATCAAAGTCAAGGTCGAGGTCGAGGTCCGGTTCAAACACATGAACAAGAGCTTGCAAAGGCAAAGGCACAGGCACAGGTAGAAGACGGCAAGTCATGCAGTCGATCACACAGACGATCACGCCGACGATCACGCGGACGATCAAACATGCGCGCCTTGCGCGAACTGCGGTTCATATAAACGCTGCCGATTGGCCTGCATCAACTGGTCGGCAGCCCGGCTGGCTTCACGCGTTGCTTCGCGCATGGCGATAGGACCCTGCGTGGCGGCAAATATCAAATTCACGTCGCTGGCGTCGATGCGGTAAGCGGTGCCTGCGCTGGGTCGCAGTGCGCGCTGCACCAGGGCATGGGCGCTCAGACGGTGCCAGTCTTCCGGCACACGCTGACCATTCGCCACCACCGTGACCGGCAGCTTGTGACGAATCAGGGCGTCCAGGGCGGGGCCCAATTTCACGGCCTCGTCGAGCTTGGACAGCACGATGCCTTTGGCCTGGCTGGCCCGGTAGGACAGCAGCACGTCTTCGGTGGTTTCGCCTTGCGCCGCAGCGTTGATGACCAGCAGTTTCTGGATCGAGCGGTGGCTCAGCATGTCGAGCAGTTCACGGGTGCGGCTGTCGCGCTGCGCCATGCCGGCGGTGTCGATCAGCACCATTTTTTTGGCGCTGAGCAGTTCCAGCAAATCTTCCAGCGAGGCGCGGTCGTGCGCGGTGTGCACCGGCACGCCGAGGATGCGGCCGTAGGTGCGAAGTTGTTCATGGGCACCCACCCGGTAAGCGTCCAGGGTGATCAAGCCGAGGTGCGTGGCACCGTGTTTGCTGGCGAAGGCCGCTGCCAACTTGGCGGTGCTGGTGGTCTTGCCCACGCCGGTTGAACCGATAAGGGCGTAGACGCCTCCTTGGTCTTCAAGCGACAACTCGGCTTCGGCCGTGAGCAAGTTGCGCTCGAGCACGCTGCTGACCCAAGCCGCTTCGTCCGTGACTTCGGGCCCCATGCCGTCTGTCAATTTGCGGATGAGAGCGGGCGAGAAGCCGCAATCAAGCAGGCGTTGCGCCAGACGCGCATGCGCGGGTTGACGCTGCAATTTATCGACGAAGGCCAAGGTATCGAAGCGGTCTTCGATGAGGCCCTTCATGGCGCGCAGCTCGATCATCATGTCTTGCTGTTCGCGCTGCGGTGCGGCGCCTTGCGCTTGAAATGAAGTTTGCAACGAAGCGTGCAACGACGTGCGCATGGAATCTGCTGCGGTGGGGTACAGCGCCGCCTGCACGGCGGAGCGATGCAGCGGCTGCGTGTCGGCCAAAGTAGGAACGGCCGCTTGCGGTTGGTACGCGGCTTGGTGCGCGGCTTGGTAAGGGTCTGAATAAACAGGCGCCGAGGATGCGGTGGAAGTCGCGCTGGAAGATGAAGCAAATTGCGCACGTGGGGTCACGCGGCCGGCGGCTTCAGGCCCGAAGCGAATCTGATCGCGCAAAACGGGTGGCTCACGGAATTTGGCGGGCAAGGCTTTGGGCTTGATGAAGGGCGCAGCTTCTGCCATCACAGGCTCAACGCGGCGCGCCGTTGGGTTGGACGCAGCGGCAGGCGCAGCGCTGGACGCACCGGCTGGCCTACCGGCAGACGCAACCGCGGACGCGGTGCCTGTTGGCGCACTGGCAGCTTCGGCGGCGGGGGACTTGAGAGCTGCGCTGCGACGGCGCAGCATGCGCTCGCGAACATAGTCTTGAAACGACAGCGTGCTCATCGACAAACGCTCGACGTCGCTGGCCACCGACCCTGCAGCGGCCACTGAATTGGTTGGGGCGGATTTGGCCGCTTCAAATTTTGGCGTGCTCACTTTGGCAGCCTCGCTTGAGGCCCCATGCGCCGATGAATAGCGCTGAATCTGCTCGATGCTGGCGGGCGACATGGCCAGTACTTCGACACCCTCGGCGCAGGGCTGTGTGGACAGCACGACTGCGTCGTCTCCCAAGGCCTGACGCACCAGAGCCAAGGCATCGCGCGAGCTGCGCGCAGTGAATCGACGAACGTTCATGTCAAGTCTCCAGCATGAGGTGAGGGGCTAACGAGCGGACAAAAGAGCGGGCAAAACAAAGAACAAACCAAACGGCAAACCAGCGGGCAAAGCGGTTCAGCAAAAAAGTCAAAAGCACAGCCGGGCCGCGTCATGTGAGCGCTCCGATGACTGAAGCGATGCGGATGGAATGGGTTTCTGGAATCTCGCTGTGAGCCAGCACCCGAAGGCGCGGCGCGGCACGCTTGAGCAAACGCGCCACAGGAGCGCGAATGCTGTCGGGCACCAGCAGACAAGCAGGCAGGCCCAAGTCCTCCTGGCGTTTGGCGCTGCTCACCGCGTTGCGGGTCAGGGTGTCGGCCACACCGGGGTCGAGTGCGGCCCCGTGCGGTGAATTGAGGGCTTGGCTGACGATGCGCTCCAGCTCGGGCTCCAGCGCAATCACGTCCAACTCTTTGGCGGGGCCATAGATTTGCTGAACGATGGCGGGGGCCAAATGAATACGGATGCGGCGGGCCAGCTCGCCCGGGTCGGTAACTATTGCCGCGTGTTCGGCCAGGCTTTCCACAATCGAGCGCATGTCGCGGATGTGCACGCCTTCTTCGAGGAGAAGTTGCAACACCTTTTGCAAAGCAGCGATACCGACCATTTTGGGAACCACGTCCTCGATCAATTTAGGGGCCAGCTTGGTCACGTGTTCCACGAGCTGCTGGGTCTCTACGCGGCCTAGTAATTTGGCTGCGTGCATTTGCATCAAGTGTGAAAGATGGGTCGCCACGACAGTCGAGCAATCAACCACCGTAAACCCGCTCATTTGGGCCGACTCGCGCTGGCGGTCTTCAATCCAGACCGCAGGCAAACCGAACGCGGGGTCTGTTGTGGGCGTGCCGATGAGCTGCACACTCGCGCCGCCCGGGTTGATGGCCAGCCACATGCCGGGAAAGGCCTCGCCCTCACCCACCACCGCGCCGCGCAGCGTCAGGCGGTACATACTGGGCTTGAGCTCGAGGTTGTCGCGTATGTGAACCGGCGGCGGCAAAAACCCGACGTCTTGTGCAAACTTTTTGCGCACACCTTTGATGCGCGTCAGCAGGTCGCCTTCGCGCTGTTTGTCGACCAGCGCAATCAGGCGGTAGCCCACTTCCATGCCCAGCGTGTCGACGGGTTGAAGGTCGTCCCAGCTGGCTTCGGCGTTCGGCTCAGGCGGCGGCGCGGGGCGCGCTGGTTCGGTCTTGGCACGCTGGTCACGAGCGCGCATCCAGTAGGCAAAGTAGCCCAAGCCGCTTGCCAGTGCCAAAAACACCAAATGAGGCATGCCTGGAATCAAGCCCAGCGAGCCGATGACACCCGCAGTGACGGCCAGTGAACGCGGCGAGTTGAAGATTTGCTGGGCGATCTGCGTGCCCACGTCTTTGTCTTTGCCCACACGCGACACCACCATCGCCGCGGCCACCGAGATGAGCAGCGCCGGGATTTGCGCCACCAGCGCATCACCCACGGCCAGCAGGATGTAGCTGTCTGCGGCCTGCGCAGCGCTGAGGTCGTGCTGGGCAATGCCGATGATGAAGCCGCCAATGATGTTGATGAACAGAATCAACAGGCCGGCAATCGCGTCTCCGCGCACAAACTTGCTCGCACCGTCCATGGAGCCAAAAAATTCGGCCTCGTCGCCGACTTCCGCGCGCCGGCGTTTGGCTTCTTTCTCATCGATGGTGCCGGCGTTCAAGTCGGCGTCGATGGCCATTTGCTTGCCGGGCATGGCGTCCAATGCGAAGCGCGCTCCCACCTCGGCAATTCGCTCGGCACCCTTGGTCACCACGATGAAGTTGATGATCACGATGATGGCGAACACGATCAAACCGACTGCGAAGTTGCCGCCGATCAAAAAGTGGCCAAAAGACTCAATGACGGCGCCGGCCGCGCCAGGCCCTGTATGACCCTCCATCAGCACCACGCGGCTGGACGCAACGTTCAGCGACAAGCGCAGCAAGGTGGTGAGCAAAATCACCGTCGGGAAGGCCGCAAAGTCGAGCGGGCGCACCATGTAGGACGCCACCATCATCACCATCAGCGCCATCGCGATGTTGAAGGTGAAGAACACGTCCAGCGCAAACGCCGGCAGCGGCAGCACCATCATCGCCAGCACCATGACGATGAACAGCGGCGCCATGAGACCACGGATGGCGGCGGCGTTGGGCCCCAACCAGGCTTGCAACTTTTGAATCAATGCGTTCATTCAGCAGTGCTCACGGTGGGCTTGAATTGGGGATCGTTGTGTGGATCAAGTTCGCTTGGAACATTCAGCGCCGGCAAAGCAGCAGGTGCTACGCCCTGCCCCGAAAGCGCGGCGCGCAGTTGGTACACATAAGCCAGCACTTGTGCGACTGCGGCAAACAACGCCGCCGGCACTTCGTGGTCAAGCTCGGCGTGGGCATACAAGGCACGCGCCAGCACGGGCGCTTGCAGCACCGGCACTTCGGCGCCGTTGGCGATGTCGCGAATGCGCATGGCCATCAGGTCAGCCCCTTTGGCGACCACGCGCGGCGCGCCCATGCTGTTTTCGTCGTACTTCAACGCCACGGCGTAGTGGGTGGGGTTCATCACCACCAAGTCGGCTTTGGGCACGGCGGCCAACATGCGCTTGTTGGCGAGGGCGCGCATGCGCGACTTGAGCTTGGCTTTGATTTCAGCGTTGCCTTCGACCTCTTTGTGCTCCTGTTTGGCCTCGGCCGCGCTCATGCGCAAACGCTGCGCCATCAAGAAGCGCTGCAAAGGCGCATCGACGGCGGCAAACACCGCCAAAACCAAGATCAGCAGCAGCAAGCCGTTCAAGATGATGTTGCCCATGTGCGGCAGCGCAGCGGGCACGGCCATGCCCAGCATGCTGTTGAAGTCTTCGATGTGAAGTTTCAAATACAGCGCGGCGATGACGCCCAGCATCAACGCCAGGCCTGAGGCTTTGAAGGCTTCAATCATCTGGTGCTTGGAGAACAAGCGCATCACCCCCGACAGCGGGTTGAGCTTGCTGAAAGTCGGCATCAGCGGCTTCCAAGTCCAGTTCCAGCCGCCCACGGCCACGTTGCCCAGAACGGCGGCCAAAGCAATCAGTGCACCGAAAGGAATCACGCTCAACAGCCAGCGCGTTGAGAGCGCGCTCAGGTGTTCGCCCATGGATTTGGTGCTGGTCAGCACATCGGCGTTGAAGCGCAAACCGCTCGACAGCAAGTCGCGCATCCAGTTGAGGGCCTGAGGCGCAAGCGCCACCAGCAGCGCGCCGCCACCCGCGATCACCAGAAGGTGACCTAAATCACGCGATCGCGCCACCTGTCCGTCTGCGCGGGCCTTGGCCAGCTTGCGGGGCGATGCGGGAAGCGTTTTGTCTTGAGAGTCGGAGGCCATGCGGAAGCAAAAGTGGCGTCATGAATAACGCTGCACCATTGTTCCGGGGCGTGTCGAAAACTTGAGGGGGATAAGACGGGCGAAGGCGGGCCAGTTCGCCGCTTGGGCTGGACCAAAACGTTCAGCGCCGGCCAGCTTTCTTGAACCTAAAAAGGCGAGACCAACCGCTCTCAGCCGTCGGGAGGTCAGCTCTCCCCGCCTTGGGGAGAGCGTCAAACCATCACTTCACAGAAATCCAGTTCCATTCCAACCAATTGTCTGCACGGTGAACCAGCGTGACGTTCGAGCGCGCGCCCCACGGAATCACTTGACGGTGCAGCGGCAAATTGTTGACTTCGGCGTTGTGCTCTTTCAGCGCGGAGCGAATCATCTGCTCGCGCTTTTTAGGATCGCCTTCTTTGCTGGACGCGGTGGCAAATTCGTCGAGCTTCACATTTTTGAAGCCGCCGAAGTTCCATGAGCCCACCCCGCCCTCGCCGCGGCTGCGCAGCACCGGCGTGAGCGTGCTTTCGGCGTCAGTGCTGGCACCGCCCCAACCCAGCATGTACAGCGAGGTGTCGAACTTTTGCACTTTGGGGAAGTAAGTGGCGCGCGGCATCGCGTTCAGACGAATCTTCACGTTCAGCTTGGACCACATCACGGCCAGCGTCTGGCAAATTTCTTCATCGTTGATGTAGCGGTTATTGGGGCAATCCATCGTGACTTCAAAGCCTTGCGGATAGCCGGCGTCGATCATCAACTTCTTGGCGCCTTCCAAGTCATACGACCGGCGGCCTTCAATGGCCGGGTCGTTGAACGCGGCCAAGGGTGACGGGGTGATGCCGCCGGTGGGGAATGCCTGGCCGCGCATCAACTTGCTGCGGATGGTTTCAATGTCAATGGAGTCGTACAGCGCTTTGCGCACCCGAATGTCTTTGAACGGGTTTTTGCCTTTGACGTTGCTGTACAGCAACTCGTCGCGCGCCTGGTCCATGCCGATGAAGATGATGCGGTTCTCGGGGCCCTCGATGATCTTCACGCCGGGCGATGCGCGCAGGCGGGCCACATCTTGCGGTGCGGGGTCAAGGATGAAATCCAGCTCGCCCGACAACAACGCGGCCACGCGGGTGGCGTCACTCTTGATCGGGGTGTAGATCACTTCTTGCACATTGCCGTCAACCGGCCCCCACCAGGCGGGGTTGCGCTTGAACACGGTTTTCACGTCCGGTTGACGCGATACCAACATGAAAGGCCCGGTGCCGTTGGCATTGAAAGTGGCAAAGCCTTCTTCCTTGTTTTTGTAGTCAATCGCCTTGGTGGCTTTGTTTTTTTCGCTCCAGACCTTGCTCATGATCTGGATGGTGGCAATGTGCTCCAGGAACACCGGGTTCACGTCTTTGGTTTTGAACTCGACCGTGAGGTTGTCGATCTTGGTGGGTTCGCCCACGGCATTCGCATACACCTTGATGTCCGACGTTCCCTCGCGCGCGCGGATCACTGAATAAACCACGTCGTCGGCTGTGAAAGGCGTTCCGTCGTGAAACTTCACATTCGGACGCAGCTTGAAGCGCCACTGCGTGGGCGACAGCTGCTGCCACTCGGTCGCCAAGGTGGGCGTGAGCATCAGTTTTTTATCGCGCGAGACCAGCAACTCATAAACCTGACCGTTGATGGAGTTGGTGAGCGACTCGTTTTGCGAGTGCGGGTCCATGGTCTGCGCATCGCCCTGGCTGGCCCAGCGGAGGGTTTGCGCCTGAGAAGGCAGGGCCAAAAAAGCAGCAAATGCAGTCGCGATTGATCTGGCTACAAACAGGCGTTTCATGGGCACTCCAGCGGCGTTGAAAAAGAGCCGCAGTGTAGGGCCGACTTGCCAACTTCGTCACGACAGAAAAGCCTTGCTCGGTTGCCGACGGCGCGGAAATGAAAAAGGCCACTCGTTGAGTGGCCTTGATACAAAGATCCAGAAGCCCGACGTCGGCGGATCAGCGGAATCGGGGCTGCGCGACTGTCTTCAACTCGCCGTCCAAAGAGCCGATGTACTTGGCCATGTCTTTGAGCTCGGCGTGCGTGTACAGCTTGGCCAAGCCGCTCATCACCGCGTGGGCGCGGCCCACCTGCGGGTTGCCTTCGGTTTGGTAGGCTTTCAAGGCGACATACAGGTAGTCAGCGTGTTGACCCGCCAGCTTGGGATATGTGCCGTCAATGGGTTTGCTGTAGTTTTCGCCGTGGCACGACACGCAGTTCGCTTTTTTCACCAACTCGGCAACCCGCGTTGAAGGCTCTTCAGCCTTTGCAGACAGCACTTTGGCGCCTTTCGTCTGGCTTTCGTAATAAACGGCCAGATCCGCCATGTCCTGCTCAGTCAGTGTGGCTGCGATGCCGCGCATGGTGGGGTGCTTGCGGTCGCCCTTTTTGTAGGCAGCCAGTGCAGCGGCGATGTACTTCGCGTTTTGGCCCGCGATCATCGGCACCTTGTGAATTTCTGGAAAGCTGGCCTGGTACAGCGGAATGCCGTGGCAGCCGATGCACATGGCCGCTTTTTTGTCCCCTGCTGCCGGGTCGCCTGCCTTGGCGTCCTGGGCCACAGCCAACGAGGGCAGGCCAAGAGCCATGCTCAAAACCACGCTTGTGGCCACGTTCAAAGCCAACGAGACAAGCGACGTAAAGGTCAGTTTTTTCATGTTCTGCAACGGTTCAATCAAGGCAACCGATGATTATAAAGGCGCACCTTATACTGACCTTTCAGCTGCGAAATCGCCGTTAAAACAACCCGTAAAGCGCCTCGCTTTCACCGTCAAAGGCCAGCTCTTCATGAAATTCCAAGGCACTCAAAATTACGTTGCCACCGACGACCTGATGCTCGCCGTCAACGCTGCAGCCATGCTGAAGCGGCCGCTGCTCATCAAGGGTGAGCCCGGAACCGGCAAAACCATGCTGGCCGAAGAAGTGGCGCAGGCGCTCGACATGCCGCTGATGCAGTGGCACATCAAAAGCACGACCAAGGCGCAGCAGGGCTTGTACGAGTACGACGCGGTGAGCCGCTTGCGCGACAGCCAAATAGCAGGGGCTGAGAACTCCGAAAAAGTCAAAGACGTCCAAAACTACATTCTGAAAGGCGTGCTGTGGCAAGCCTTTACAGCGCCCAAGCCGGTCGTTCTGTTGATCGATGAAATTGACAAGGCAGACATCGAATTCCCGAACGACTTGCTGCGCGAGATCGACCGCATGGAGTTTTATGTGTACGAGACGCGCGAGTTGATCCGTGCCGTTCACAGGCCGCTGGTTTTCATCACCTCCAACAACGAAAAAGAACTGCCTGATGCGTTTTTGCGTCGCTGCTTTTTTCACTACATCAAGTTTCCTGATGCCGACACGATGAAAGCCATCGTCGACGTGCACTTCCCCACCCTGAAAAAAGACTTGCTCGGCGCCGCCCTGAAGAGTTTTTACGACGTGCGCAACCTGCCCGGCCTGAAGAAAAAGCCGTCCACCAGCGAGTTGCTCGATTGGCTGAAATTGCTGGTGGCCGAAGACATTTCAGCCGATGTATTGCAAAGCAAAGACGACAAAGTGGTGGTGCCACCGCTGCTCGGCGCGCTGCTGAAAAACGAGCAAGACGTTTCGCTGTTCGAGAAGCTGGTGTTCATGCAGAAGCACAACCGCTGAACACAGGCTGAACAACAACTGAACAGCGGCTGAAGGCAAATGGACAAAAGCACGTCCACCGCGCTGGGTTCAGGCTTGGCTGATGCCGCTGGTTTCTTGCTGGGCACGTCGGCGGGCGCATTGCTCGCCAAGTTGCTGGGGTTCGACTTTTTGAACCAAGCTGGTTACGGCACCAACGTGCTCATTGGCATCGCGATGGTCGGACTCGGCGGTGGCTTGGGCGTGAAGTTGGCAAGAACTTGGTACGCCAAACATACGGCGAAAAGCAAATGACATTCTGTCCACCCGTCACCCTCAAAGGCCAACACGCCAGTCTTGAACCCCTGGCGGTTTGGCATGCATCCGAATTGAGCGACGCGGCCTGCGACGGTGAACTGCATCAGCTTTGGTACACGCCCATTCCCACGCCCGACGGCATGCCCGCAGAAATTCAACGCCGCCTGGGCTTGCAGGCGGCAGGCTCGATGCTGCCGTTCACGGTGCGCAATGCGGCGGGCAAGGCAGTGGGCATGACGACCTTCATGAACATAGACCGCATCAACCAGCGTCTTGAAATCGGCAGCACCTGGACAGCGACCAGCGCGCAGCGCGGGCCGCTGAACACGCAGTGCAAGCTGCTTTTGCTGACGCACGCGTTCGAAACTCTGGAATGCATCGCCGTTGAATTTCGCACGCACTTTTTCAACCTTCAAAGTCGCAAAGCCATAGAGCGTTTGGGTGCCAAATCGGACGGCGTGCTGCGCAACCATTCGCGCTCGCCCAATGGCACGCTGCGCGACACGGCGGTCTACAGCATCATTCAAAGCGAGTGGCCCACCGTCAAAGCGCACCTGGAATGGCAGCTGGCCAAACCACGACAGAACCCATCAAATTCCTGAGACTTGTCCGCATGACCAAGAAGAAAAAACTCATCACCGTGGAAGACCTCTGGGCCATGCAGAGAGTGGGCGGTTTGTCGGTGTCGCCCGACGGCGCGCAGGCGGTGTGCTCGGTGTCGAGCTATTCGATGGAAGACAACAACAGCAGCACCAGCCTGTGGCTGCTGAACACTTTCGCAGGCGAGGCGCGCCGCCTGACCAGCGCCGGTGACAAAGACGGCCAGCCGGCGTGGTCACCCCAAGGCGACCGCATTGCTTTCGTGGCCAAGCGCGAACAGCAAGGCAAAAAAGATGAGACGCCGCAGCTTTATGTGATGGCCCCAGACGGCGGCGAAGCGCAGCGCATCAGCCACTTTGCCTGCGGCATCGAGGCTTTCAAATGGTTCCCCGACGGCAAACGCATCGCGTTTATTTCGTGGGTTTGGCCCGGTGAAAAAGGCAGCAAAGCACAAGCCAAGCGCCACAAAGAATTCAAAGACCGCAAAGAGACGGGCTACGTCACCAGCGAAGCCCAATACCGTTTTTGGGACCACAACCTGCCGATGGGTCGGGTGCCGCACTTGCATATGCTGGACGTGGCCACTGGCCGGGTGCGCGACCTGTTTGAAGGCACGGCCTTCGAGCTGCCCCGCACCGATGCCGACGCCAGTGCGTTCGACATTTCGCCTGACGGCAAGCGCATCGTCTTCGCGTTTGATGCAGCCGCTGAGAAACGTTTGGACAACTGCAAAGCCTTGGTTGAAATCGAGGTGCGCACCGGCAAAACGCTGGGTAGCGTCGTGGATGCGGCCTGGGACTTCGATGCGCCGCGTTACGGCCCGAACGGCCAGCAAGTGGCTTTCATTGCCAGCCACGTGGGCTTGAAACACACCATGCCTGGGCAACTTTCGGTGTTCGACGTGGCCGAAAAAGGCGCTTGGTCGGTTGTCAGCGCCGATTGGGATCACAGCCTGAATGCGCCGCTGCGCTGGGCGGACGACGGCGCAGCCGTGCTGTTCACAGCGGAAGACCAAGGCCGCTGCAACGTCTACCGGTTCGAGCTGAGCACGCGCAGCGCCACCCTGGTGGTGCAAGGCGGATGGGTGCAAAGCTTCGACGCCGCAGCTGGCGTGGTGGTCAGCGCCGCCGACGCCATGAACCATCCGACCCAAGTTCATGCATTGCGTCTGGACGGGCCAGCCCCAAGCGCAGATGGAACAGCGCTGCGAATCGAAAAATTCAACGACGCTGTTACGGCGAATTTCAAATTCGGCAGCACCCAGGACGTGCGGCTGAAGGGTGCGAACGGCGACCTGATTCAGATGTGGGTGGTCTATCCACCCGGCTTCGATGCGAGGAAAAAATACCCGGTGATGAGCAATATTCACGGCGGCCCACACGCTGCAGCAGGCGACACCTTTCACTACCGCTGGAACAACCAGGTTTTTGCGGCACAGGGCTACATCGTGGCGGGCGTGAACTATCACGGCTCCAGTGGTTTTGGCCACGCCTTCCTTGACAGCATCACCCACCGCTGGGGCGAGCTGGAATTGCAAGACGTTGAAGCCGGCACCGAATGGCTGCTGAGCCAGCCGTGGGTCGATAAAAAACGCATCTTCGCCACGGGTGGCAGCTACGGCGGCTATATGGTGGCGTGGATGAACGGTCATGTGCCGGCGGGCCGCTACCAAGCCTATGTGTGCCACGCTGGATGTTTTGACTGGCAGGCCATGTTTGCGGACGACGCCTACACCTGGCACGCCAAAGAACTCGGCGCTTGGTACTGGGAAGACGCCGCAAAAGTCAATTCGCAAAGCCCGAGCAGCTTCGTGGCCGCCATGCAAACGCCCACATTGGTCATCCACGGTGCGCTCGACTATCGCGTGCCCGACGGCCAAGGTCTGGCCTACTACAACACGCTCAAAGCGAAAGGTGTGGATTCACGCTTGCTGTGGTTTCCAGATGAAAACCACTGGATCTTGAAGCCGCGCAATTCCAAGCTTTGGTACGGCGAGTTTTTTGACTGGCTGAAAGCGCACGACCCGCAAGCCGTGGTGGGCAAGGCCGCGCGGAAATCAGCCAAGAAAACCTGAAGGCAATCCCCATGCTGATCAACTTTTTCTATACCTTGCGCGCCGCCAAGCTCAAGGTTTCGGTGAAGGAATACCTCACGCTGCTGGAGGCCATTCAAGCCGGGGTGATTGAAAATTCGGTGGACGACTTCTACTACCTGGCGCGCACTTCGCTGGTCAAAGACGAGGCCAATTTCGACAAGTTCGACCGCGCCTTCGCAGCCTACTTCAAGGGCGTCGAACTGCTCACCGATTTCACCCAAGACATCCCGCTCGACTGGCTTCAAAAGAAGTTCGAACTCGAGCTGAGCGCCGAAGAAAAAGCGGCCATCGAAAAAATGGGCTGGGACGAGTTGATGGAAACGCTGAAGAAGCGTTTTGAAGAACAAAAAGAACGCCACGAAGGCGGCAACAAAATGATAGGCACCGGCGGCACCAGTCCGTTTGGCGCTTATGGCTACAACCCGCAGGGCATACGGGTGGGGCAGGACAAAAGCCGCAACAAGAGCGCTGTCAAGGTGTGGGATCAGCGTCAGTACAAAGACTACGACGACAACCTCGAGCTCGGCACGCGGAACATCAAGGTGGCATTGCGCCGCCTGCGCAAATTTGCCCGCGAAGGCTCGGTTGAAGAGCTCGACTTGGACGACACCATACGCAGCACCGCCGCCAACGCCGGCTGGCTCGACATCAAGATGGTGCCCGAGCGCCACAACAAAGTGAAAGTGCTGTTGCTCATGGACGTGGGCGGCACCATGGACGAACACATCCACCGCGTTGAAGAAATTTTCAGCGCCGCCAAATCAGAGTTCAAGCACCTCGAATTCTTTTACTTCCACAACTGCGTCTACGACTTCATGTGGAAGAACAACCGCCGCCGCTACAGCGAAAAATTCAGCACCTGGGACATCATTCGCAAATACAACAAGGACTACAAACTCATCTTTGTCGGCGACGCGACCATGAGCCCCTACGAGATTCTTCAGCCTGGCGGCAGCGTGGAATACAACAACGAAGAAGCCGGTGCCGAGTGGTTGGCACGCCTGACCAATGCCTTCCCCAAGTTCGCCTGGATCAACCCCGAGCCGCAAGGCGTGTGGGGCTACCGCCAAAGCATTGCGGTGGTGCAGCAGCTGATGAGCCAGCGCATGTTCCCTCTTACTTTGCCGGGCCTTGAAGGGGCCATGCGTCTGCTAAGCAAATGACCCCTGCAAGCACGCTTTGGCGTGCACTGGCCGTGTGGGTTTTGGCTGGTGGAGTCACAGGCTGCGCGACGCTGACAAATTGGCTGCCGCAAAGCGTGCCGGGTTCGACTCGCGGGTCAGTCACCACCAGCGCAGCCCTTTCAAGTGCTTACCGTCTTGAAGTGAACGCGCCGCCCGAGCTGCGCACCCTGTTGATCACCTACCTCGACATCTCGCGCTTTCAAAGTGCGCCTGAAGCCGAGAGCATCACCGCTTCAGAGCTTGACCGCCTCGTGGCAGCGGCACCGGCGCAAGCCAGAGCGCTGCTCGAGACCGAGGGCTATTTCAATGCAGAAGTGAAGGTCGAAAAGTTGACGGCTGGCACCACTTCAACACTTGCATTGCCCGTGCCTCTGCCTCTACTGCAGGTGAACGTCACCCCAGGCCGGCGTGTGCAAATCGGCGGCGTGACATTCGGCTTCGAAGGCCCGCTTCAAACATCGGCTTCGCGGCTTGATGCCGATGCCAAGGCGCTCACCGAAAGAGCCCGCGACTTGTGGGCGTTGCCAGCGGGGCAAGCATTCAGGCAAAGCGCGTGGACGTCGGCCAAAAGCGCGTCCATCGCGCTGCTGCGCGCCGAAGGCTATCCGAGCGCCACTTGGAGCAGTACGAACGCGCGCATAGATCTGGCCAAAGACGCGGCCGCGCCAACCGCGCAGCTTGAGCTGGTGGCCGAAAGCGGCCCTTTGTTCCGCCTGGGCGAGTTGCGCATTGAAGGCTTGCAGCGCTTCGATGCACAGTCGGTGCAGCGCCTGTCGACCTTCTTCCCAGGCGAGCCTTATACCGAAAAGCGCCTGCTGGATTTTCAAGAGCGCCTTCAAAAATCGGGCCTGTTTGAAGGCGCTTCGGTTGAGCTGGACACCGACCCGGCGACCGCTGCCAACGCACCGGTGGTGGTGCGCCTGCGCGAACTGAATTTGCAGCAAGCCACCATTGGCGTGGGCTTCAGCGCCAACACCGGCCCGCGCGCGACGCTCGAGCACATCCACCGGCGCGTGTTCGGCACACGCTGGATTGCCAGAAACAAGTTCGAGCTGGGCCCCGACATTCAATCGTGGTCGGGCGAATTCACCTCGCACCCGCTGGAAGGTCGCTACCGCAATCTGTTGTCTGGCAGCGCCGAGCGACTGCGCTCCACCGAAGAGCTGCGCACCTCATGGAGCGCACGCGCCGGCCGCACCCAGGACACGCCGCGCATCGAGCGTTTGTACTTCGCCGAGTTTCAAACCTCGAAGCTGGACAACCCTTTGGGCCGCACGCAAAGCAGCGCGCTGTCGGCCAACTACCACTGGGTTTGGCGCGATGTGGACAACGTGCTTTTACCCACACGCGGCTTGACGGCGAACCTGCAGGCGGCTTTGGGCCGCTCGTTCAGCGCCTCAGCCGGCAATGCTGCGCCATCGGGCCCCTTCGGTCGCGCATACGCGCGCGTCACTTGGTATCAACCACTGGGCAATGCGTGGTATGCCACTCTGCGAGGTGAGGCGGGACACGTTCAAGCTGCCGAGGGCGTGGTGTTGCCCGACACCTTGCTGTTTCGTGCCGGCGGCGATGAATCGGTGCGCGGCTATGGGTTTCGCGCGCTGGGGCCCAAGGTCAACAACGTGGTGTTCAGCGGCAAGATGCTGCTCACTGGCAGCGCCGAGATTGCCCGCCCCATTTCACCCAAATACCCCGCTTTTTGGTGGGCCGCTTTCGTCGATGCGGGCGACGCGGCCAACCGTTGGACTGACCTGAACCTGGCCATGGGTTACGGCGTGGGATTGCGCTGGCGCAGCCCTGTCGGGCCGCTTCGGCTGGACCTGGCTTACGGCGAGCAAGTGCGCGCGGTGCGTTTGCACTTGAGCGTAGGCATTGCGTTTTGACGAGCCTGCCTGATGGCCACTGAAGCCAACGACACACCAATGAGCGACGTGATCGATCCGGCCGCGCCCAAGCGTCAGGGCGTGCGCTACTTGCTGATTGCCTTGGCCATGATGGCGCTGCTGGTAACTGTCGCAATCGGCGTCGCAGTAGGAACCGCTTGGTGGGCCGCACGCAGCGCGTCGGGCTCGGCCTGGTTGCTGTCGCACATTCCGAATCTGAAGGTCAGTGGAATCCAAGGCGCTTTGCTGGGCGACTTTGAAGCTCAATCAGTGAGCTACCAGTTTTCAGCCGCAGACGCAGGCGCAGGTGCCGGTAGGCCCGCCGGTCGCATCGACATCGGCGCGCTGTCCTGGAAGGGTTTGAAGCTGGAGCTGGACACCTCGCAGACCCCTTCGATCAGGCTGATCGTCACCAGACTGCAAGCCGCGCGCGTCGACGTTTTTACCGCGCCCGATCCCGCCGCGCCGCCTCTCAAAGCGCCCACCGACCTGCGTTTGGTGATCTTGAACCAGGCCGTTGAAGTGGACATCGCTGGCCTGCAGATTGCGCGGCTTCAATTCAGCGCGCTGCCCGACAAACCGCTGATCGACGTGCAAGCGCAATTGCATTTGGGCGCCGACAACGGCCAGCGGCACCGCGTCAACAGCCTCAGCTTTGAGTGGGATCGCCTGCGCGCGCAGGCCACTGGAAACATCGGCACGCAAGGCAATTTGCCGCTGCAAGCGGAACTGAAACTCACGCAAAATAATCCGGCTTCGGGTGCGGACGCGCTGCCCTGGACCGCCGCATTGGCGCTGTCAGGACCGCTCGCAGAAATCAATGCGCAGGCAACAGTTCAGGCAGGCTCAGCGACCAAGCCGCAGTCGCTCGACGCCCTTGCCACGCTTCGCCCCTTTGCCGCGTGGCCTTTGGCCGATTTGCAAGCCAGCACCAAGGCATTGGATGTGTCGGCCTTCTCAAGCGCCCTTCCCTTCACCGCCTTGACCGGAAAGGCGCGGGCCACCAGCAGCGGCATGGACCAACCCGCCGCCATCCAACTGCAGATCAGCAACGACGCGGCGGGCCGCTGGAATGACGGCAAGCTGCCCGTGCGCGACGCTCAATTTGAAGTGCGCGCGCAAATCAACAACCCGGGCGCGCTGGACATCCAAAACCTGCTGGCCACTTTGGGCACCGACAAGCAAACCGCAGGCACTGTGAGCGGCAGCGGTCGCTACACACCGCAGCGCTGGCAATTCGACGCCAAGCTTGCCGACCTTCAACCCGCGCTGCTCGACAGCCGTGCCGCGCCGCTTCAATTAAGCGGCCCGGTGAGCGTGCTTGGCCGCGATTTCAACGCTCCCGGCAACGCGGCCGTGGATGTCAAAGCCGCGTTGACGGGGCGAATGCTGCAAGGTGGCCCAGCGCCGCGTCAATCGCGCTTTGCACCAATTGCACCGGCGATGGGAGCCACGGCAAAAGCCGCCAACCTCAGCGTGGACCTGACCGCCAGCCGCACCCAACCCGGCGCGCAGCGCATCGAGCTGCGTCAATTTCAAGCCGCCATGGGCGGTGCCAAAGCCAGCATCAGCGGCCTGATGGAGCGGCCCGACAGCGGCGCTGCGTGGTCGGTCAAAGGCAACGGCAGCCTGCTTGACTTTGACCCGCTGCCTTGGTGGTCGGGCCCGGAAAATTCGCCTTGGCGACAAGGCCCGCACCGCTTGAATGCAGAGACTCAATTTGACGTGAAGCTGCCGCCTGCGCTGTTTGATGCCGCGCTGTCAGGCGCAAATAGCGTGGCGGCCTTGCAAGGCCAGGTCAACCTCGTTGTCGCGCGCAGTTTGTTGGCCGGCGTGCCGCTGCAAGGCCAAATCAATTTGCGAACTGAATCCAACGGCGCACTGAAAACCGAGATCAAGTTGGACGCGGCAGGCAACACCCTGAACGCGTCGGGCAGCCTGGCAGCCGTGTGGGACCACAGCAAAAACAAGGCCGCGGCCGATGTGTGGATGCTCGCCTTGGCAGCCCCCAACTTGCAGCCTCTCGCGCCGCTTTGGCGCTTGACGCAAACCGCAAAAGCAGCTTTCTTCGGCGGTGACGTCAACGCCACCTCATCCTTCAGCGGCAGCATCAACGCCACCGCGAGCGTCAACGGTCGCTGGCCCGTTGTCACCACGCAAGGCCAGCTGGATGCCACGGCTTTGCGCGTGGGCAATTTCAGCGCCAAGCAAGCCACCGCAAGGTGGCAGGCGGGCAGTAGCGCGGATGCGCCGGTGGAGTCAGACGGCCAGCTGATCGACGCCGCCATCAACGGCGCGGTGTTGGAAAGCCTGCAATGGCAAGTCAAGGGCAAGGCCAGCGCACACACCGCCGAGCTGCGCATGGCCGCCAAAGCACTGCCACCGGCCTGGACCGATGCCTTGGTCAGCGCACAACCCACTGACGCCAGCGCTGCTGTGGCACGCACCCCAGGAAACACAGGCACCCGAGTTGTGGTCAATTTGCAAGGCGGTCTGTTTGCTGCCGCTGACAACGCGGGCGAATACCCGGCCGCCGGTTGGCGCGGCACGCTGTTGAATGCGCAGGTGTTGTCGACCCAAAGCAGCTCGCCCCTGCTGAGCACACGCGACGTCGGTGCAGAAGTGCAGTGGCGCGGCGGCCCCTTGCGCGTCAACGTGCAGCCGGGACAAGTCGAGGTGCTGGGTGCCAAACTGCACTGGAGTCGCGTCAAGTGGCAGGCTGAATCAGCAAACGCCAGCGGCTCCAAAACAGCCGCCCTGCTGGAAGCCGAAGCCAGTTTGGACGCCTTCGCGATCGCACCGCTGCTGGCGCGTCTGCAACCCGACTTTGGTTGGGGCGGCGACCTCAAGGTCACAGGCCGACTGAAGCTGATGAGCGCGCCCACTTTCAGCGCCGATGTGGTGGTCGAGCGAGCCAGCGGCGACCTGACCGTCACAGACGAGGTCAGCACGCAAGCCCTGCAACTCACCGACCTTCGCTTGGGCCTGAACGCCGACAAAGGCACCTGGAGCTTCACCCAGGGTCTGGCCGGAAAAACGCTGGGCGTGGCGGCAGGTGCGGTGGTGGCGCGCACGTCCGCCACAGCGATGTGGCCGCCAGCGGATGCGCCTTTGTCGGGCGTGCTGGAAGTGCAGGTGGCCAACCTCGGCACCTGGGGCAACTGGATACCCACAGGCTGGCGCGTGACCGGCGGTCTGCGCACCAGCGCCAGCATCGGCGGGACTTTTGGGGCGCCGCAGTACACCGGCGAAGTGCGCGGCACCGGCGTTGGCGTGCGCAACTTTTTACAGGGCGTGAATGTGTCTGACGGCGATGTGTTGATTGCGCTGCAGGGCAGCACCGCGCGCATCGAACGCTTTACCGCCAAAGCCGGTGCGGGCTCCATGAGCTTGGAGGGCAACGCCGTGTTGGGCGCCACACCGCAGGCCAACTTGAAAGTGCGGGCCGACAAGTTTCAGCTGCTCGGTCGGGTCGACAGGCGCGTGGTGGTCAGCGGCGAGGCGCAGCTGCAACTGGACGCTGACAAAGTCGCGCTCGACGGAACGTTCCGCGTGGACGAAGGCCTGATTGATTTCAGCCGCAGCGACGCGCCCGAGTTGTCTGACGACGTGCAAGTGGTGCGCGCCGCAGGCAAGACCGCGCCCCGATCGCCTGATGCGATCGCGACTGCGAAGGCCGCTTCGGCGGCGGCGGAAAAACCGATCAACAAGCGCGCTCGCAACGTCGCCCTCAACCTGCGTGTCGACCTGGGCAACAAGTTGCGCCTGCGCGGACGCGGCCTGGACACTGGCCTGCAGGGCGACCTGCGCATCACTTCACCCGAAGGCAAGCTGGCGCTGAACGGCAGCGTGCGCGCGGTAGAAGGCACCTATGCCGCTTACGGTCAAAAACTGACCATAGACCGCGGCACGATCAGCTTCAGCGGCCCCGCCGAAAACCCCCGGCTCTATATTCAGGCCACGCGCCCCAACATCGACATGCGGGTCGGCGTCAACATCACTGGCAACGCCCAGAACCCGCGCGTGCGCTTGTTCTCCGAGCCCGAAGTGTCTGAGATCGACAAGCTCTCGTGGCTGGTTTTGGGGCGCGCCAGCGACGGTTTGGGCCGCACCGACACGGCACTCTTGCAACGCGCCGCCATGGCCCTGCTGGCAGGCGAGGGCGAAGGCCTCACCGATCAATTCACCAGAGCCCTCGGCCTGGACGAAGTGTCACTGCGACAAACCGACGGCGACACCCGCGAGACCATCCTCACCCTCGGCAAGCAACTGTCGAGGCGCTGGTACGTGGGCTACGAACGCGGCCTGAACAGCACCACCGGCACCTTCCAACTCATCTACCGAATAGCGCAGCGCTTCACCCTGCGCGCCCAGTCCGGAAGCGACAATTCGCTGGACGTGATCTGGATCATCCGTTGGCAGTGAGCGCGTTCGCAGTCAGCCCTGCTTGCGGCCGTTGCCGCAACTTAAACTCGAAGCCTCGCCCACCGTAGTTCAATGGACAGAACGGCCGCCTCCTAAGTGGCAGATACAGGTTCGATTCCTGTCGGCGGGACCAAATAAAAAGCCGATACAGGCTCAGAAATACCAAAAGCCCCAGTGAAATCAAGGCTCTGGGGCTTTTTTCATTCCAGCGCGTTTTGGCAGATAGCGCTTGTCGCTGGCGATACCTCGCAGCGCCGTGACACCTTAAAAAATAAAGCCGTAGCACTTGGAACTGCCTGTCCCGCGTCGGCTTAGTCGGCCAGCTCGGCTGCGTTGAAAAAGACTTTATTGCGCGGCCAGAACGATTGTGAGAAAGCCCGCCGCAGCGGCATACATGAGCAACGAAATGACGAATGCG
>JBBRGA010000033.1:0-25429 GCA_038241115.1 Burkholderiales bacterium
CCTGTTCCCACCGAAGGCACGCCCAGCCCCGACAACGCGTCGTTCGACATGGTTGGTCGCAAATCAGTCGCGTAGTAATACTGGGCCACGTCTGCCAAGGAGTTCACGCTGCCGTTGGCGGCGTTTGTGGCAATCGCGGATGTTGAGCATGGCCAAGCGGTGCACCCGCTGGGCGGGTTCGGGCCGGGTTTGCCGTTACCTGCTGGGCCACTGTCAATGGATGGCGCAGTCGCGAAGCTGGTCAAAGGCGGTTCAGTGTTAGGGGCAAAACACGATCCATTGACATCGCCGCTTCCTGTGGCGGTGGGGCCATTCACAGACGGTGCACCCAATACGCCATTGGTTCGCACAGTGGTGGTGACTTTTTTGCTGGTGATGTAACTTACTTTTTTGCCGCTAACAGGCGCGCAGTTGGTAGCGGTGAAATTGTTCGCTGCGCTTGCGGCATCCACAGTGCATGCTGTATTCAGGGTCGGGCCTGTGGATACCGTTCTGCAGGTGGTGTCGGTCCAGTTGTTGCTCGCACCCGCTGGTCCCGCGAGGCAACTCCCAACAGGTACATCGGTCGCCACAGCGGTGTTGCAAGCGGTCGCCACATAGCCGTTTCCTGCGCTTGCGGGACTGTCGGTGCAGGTTTGGACCGGCACATTTGTCGTGGTCGGGTTGCCGCAGGTGGTCTTCGTCCAGCCATTGCCCGCGGAGGCTGCCTCGACCGTGCAAGAGGCCACGCCCGTGGGGCCGGTGACGACGGGTGCAGGGCAAGTGATTGCGGTCCACTGATTCGCCGAAGTGGCAGGCGCGGCGTTGCAACTGGCGGCAAGGGTGCTCGTGTTGTTGTTGCTGCAGGTGGTGGACGTCCACTGATTGCCCGACGCTGCGGCTGTTGCGGTACAGGTTTGAACCGGCACGTTGGAGGTCACCGCCGGCGTTGGGCAGGTGGTAGTTTTGAAACTGTTGCCCGACGTCGGACCTGAAGGGGTGCAAGACGCGACGCCCACGTTGGTGGTGACCACCGAGCCGCAGGAAGTTGTGACCCAGTTGTTGCCGCTGCTTGCGGCAATCTGACTGCAGCTCGCGACGAAGGTCGCCGCCGGGTTGTTCACGGTGCACAACGTGGCCGTGAAATTGTTTCCCGCAACGGGTGCCACCGGTGTGCAGGTTTGAACAGGTGTGACGCTGTCCACAATCGGGGCTGGGCACTGCGTGGTCACCCATGAATTACCAGAAGTTGCGCCAGATGGCGTGCAACTGGCCGTGGGCGCATTGAGCACATTGTTCGTTCCACAAGTGGTGGTGGTGAAGCCGTTGCCTGAAGTAGGCCCCGATGGCGTGCAAGTCTGCACCGGCACGTTAGGAACGTTGTTGGGGCTGCAGGTGACGTTGCCGGATGCCACGCAGGTCGCCACTGCCGCAGAGCTTGCGCTTGTGCCGCAAGTGGTTTGCTGCCAGCCGTTGCCAGAACTCGCTGCCACTGGTGTGCATGAGGCTACGGGCGTAGGGCCGCTGACCAAATTAGGGCAAGTGGTCGTGACCCAGCTGTTGGCAGAAGTTCCAGCGCTTGGGACGCAGCTGCCGTTGGCAGTTGGGCCGGTGATCGCCGTTCGGCATGTTGTCGTGGTCCAGTTGTTGCCGTTGGCTGCCGACGAGGGCGAGCAACTGCTCACCGCTACATCAGTGAAGATCGGGTTGTCGCAGGTTGTGGTGGTCCAGGCATTTCCGCTGCTGCGCGCAACAGGGGCGCATGCCGAAACTCCGGTCGGCCCGCTGTTGTTGGTGCCGCAGGTCGTGGCGGTCCAATTGTTTCCACTGGTTGCAGAAGAGCCGCTGCACACGTCTACACCGGTCGGGCCGGTGTTGACGGGAGTGCAAACTGTGGCGGTCCAACTGTTGCCTGAGCTCGCCGTGGCGGGTGTGCATGTCTGAACTGCGGTGGCGGTGGAGTTGTTGGTAGAGCAAGTGACAGTCAGGAAGCCGTTGCCCGCGTTAGGGCTGACGGGGGAACAAGACGCAACCGGTGTGTTGGGCGTGTTGTTGTTGGTCCCGCAAGTGGTAACCGTGAAAAGGTTGCCTGAGTTGGCGCCGCTGGGAACGCACGATGCCACAGGCACGTTGGAGGTGTTGTTGCTGCCGCAGGTGGTGGCCGTCCAGCCGTTCCCCGACGATGCAGACTGCGGCGCACAAGACGCCACGCCCGCGGGGCCAGTGTTATTCGCACTGCATGTGGTCGCCGTGAAGTTGTTGCCAGAGGTAGCCGCAACCGGCGAGCAAGACGCGACGGCCGTCGGGCCCGCTGTGGCGAAAGTGCAATTGGTGGCGGTCCAGCTGTTGCCTGAATTGGCCGCAACCGATGCACACGATGCAACCAAGGTGGGCGCTGTGGACAAATTTCCGCATGTGATTGTGGTGAAGCTGTTGCCAGAAGCCGCAGATTGCGGGGTGCAGCTTGCCGCGCCGTTCGGCCCGATTGCTGTTGTTGCACACGTGGTGGTTTTATACCCATTTCCTGCCGATGCTGACTCAGGGGTGCAACTGGCCACCAGCGTTGGGCCCGTCGTTGCAGTAGAGCAAGTCACGAAAGCACTCGGCGTGCATGTCGGGGTGAAGCTGCAAAGCTCGGTGGCCGCGTCACAGGAAGTGGTCTGCGAAGTCGAGCGGCGAACTTGCGTGGACGTTGTGGTGATCTGGCTTGTGCTGCGTGAAGCCTGCGATGTACTGGCCAAGGCTTGTGTGGTGGAACTTGTCACCTGCGCTGTGGAACGCAGGTTCTGCGTTGACGTCAACAAATTTTGCGTGGTGCCGCGCAGTGTTTGCGCGGTTCTCTGAGTGACCTGCGCCTTGCTCTGTGTGATCTGGTTGGTGCTGCGCAGCCGCTGTGATGTGGCGATTCGCAGCGTCGTGACCGTCTGGGTTGGTTGAGTGGTCGTGGCGATGTTCTGCGTCGTGCTGCGCAAATTTTGCAGCGTCGTGCTCAGAATTTGCTGAGACTGACTCAAATTCTGGGTCGTGTTGAGCGTGACCTGCGCAGTGTCTTGTAGTTTCTGGCTTGTGCTTTGCAGGCGCTGCGCTGTGTTGACAGTTTTGACCTCGGTGGTCTGCGTGATCTGGTTGGTTGACTGAAGGTTCTGCTTCGTGCTGGCCAGGAACTGCTGCGTGCTCAGGTAGTAAAAACTGCCGCACGCGCTGTAGGAAAAAGTGTTGCGGTTGTCCTCGACGACGCCGGTTCCGTCCGGGTCGCCTTCGTACATCGGCCGCGGTGTGAGCGGGTTGGCGAGGTTGTTGTCCTGGTTGCCAACAAGCGTGACGCCGTCGAGCTGCACTGGGCCACCGCCAGGCGTTTCGCCCTGGGTGTTCCAGTAGCCGTCGGTGGTCATGATGGTGAAGTTTTGCTGGCAAGAGTATTGAACCGGGTCCCCAGTCATGCCGGTGTTGATGCCGTCTTGCTTGCCACCGTAGTGACGACCCACCCTCGCCAAACCTTCACGTGCAGGCGAAGAACCGCCCGGAATTTGTGCGAACAGTTTGTTGAACCAGCTGCTTCGTTGTGTGGAATTGAAATCGTTGATGGCAACGTATTTGTTCTGGTCGAACGCGCCAGAAACCGGCAAGTTGTTCGGCTGCACCGTGATGAAACCCACTCGGTAGGTGTCGTTCAGCGGCGTGAAAGCCAAGCTGGCTGCGCTCTTGGTCAGGCTGATGCGGGTTCGATAGAAGGAGTACCAATTGGCGAAGTTGGCGCGTTCGTCGATACCGGTGGCGCTTGCGATGCCCGATGTTGCGGTCACCGCACGGCGGTACCAAGTGCCGCCCCCGGTGGCGGCTCGGTCTGCGCCTGTGTCGGAGTCGGCGCACGCCGCATTGCTGTAACCCAGCACTTGACCTGAGCTGTGCACGTAGTAATAGGCCGCTTGGGGTGTTTCGCTTGCGGCGGCGGTGTTGCGCAGTGTCTTGCCGGCGTAGGCCTGAAACGCCGACGACAGGTTCACAGTGGACTGATCGGTGACGTCGGGTGCAGCAAAGTAAGCCACGTAACCGGCGTAGGGCGCGGCGGTGAAAGAAGACGGTGTGAACAGCGTGCCGTCTGGTTTTCTGGGCGTTCTGTAAACGGTATTCGGGTTGTAGTACAGCGCATTGCACTGAGAGCTTTTATAACCAACGCTGCCGGTTCCGATGGTGGTTTCCAGCTCATCGGGCATGTGCGTCCAGCCCATGGAACCAGACGTGTCCATCAACAACATGATGTTGGGTTTGACGAGCGCTGATCGCACGCTGGCCAAGGGCGTGTTGGAGATGTCGGCTTGGGCCGCGTGCGCAGTCGGCGCCAAACCACTGACAAGCAAACTCATCCAAACGAAGGCGCTCAAACGAACATGAGCGGCGCAGCGAACCGCCTGGTGAACGAAGGTCGATGTGGAGTTGTGCATAGGGTTCTTTCGCCGAAGCGCTCAGTTCATGATGACCTGGACGTAGCTCACGGTATTGCGAGGGCCGGTGACACGGGTAGTGATTCGGAAATAAGGCAAGAAGCTGGTGCTTTTGGAAGCTGCGCCGTCAGTGCCTTTGTCGGTGGTTGCGGAGTCGCCGCTGCGTGAACAACGCTGCGTCGGCGCATTGGCGTCCAGGTTGGCTGTTTCACACAGGCGGTGCACCACGTAGATGGTGCTGTTGCCAGTGACGGTGTCCACGATCGGCGTGACGGCGAGCAAGGGATCGCTGAAATAAGTCGAAGGATCCACGTCGTCCTTTTTCCACGACGAGTAGTAGCCCGCAGCAGCGTTGGTGTTGGTGCGGTCAAACGTCGACGCCATCACCATGGCGCGCGCCGTTTCGGTGCCGACATCGGCCGCAGAGGTGGCGTTTTGTTTGAACGCTAAATTGCCCGCAATAGACACCGCACCGCCCATTTGCCGCAGCATGGCCAAGCCAGCCAAGGTCATCAGGATCAGCACAGCCAAAGCCACGAACATCACCACACCCCGCTGTTTGAGAGGGCTGCGAGGCAAGGAACTGCATGGCCTCAAGGCCTGAACGGTGGCTGCCTTCATAGCGGCGTGGTCCCCCAAATCATGTTGCGCAGCGGAATGACTTTTTCGTACACGCGGTAGCGGTAAAAACGCCAATTCGTGGCCACCACATCGGCATCGGTGTGGCTGTCCACACTGCCGCTGGCGTCCACATTGGTCATCACAAAATTTCCACCGGCCCAGGCCGGGTTGTTCGCAGTGGGTGTGGGCGGTCGCGCGACCGAAGAGCTGCTGGCAGACACAGGCTTTTCAAACTGGCTGCTGCGCACCAACAAGGCAATGCGCACGGCACGCACGCGGGTCCAGTCGGTGGGTGTGGCAGTGACCCATTCGGTGTCAGAAATGGTGTTGTCGTTGTCGGCGTCGACGCCGTACTGCGCTTTCATGTTGACCACGCCGTCAGAAACCTCGACTGCGTTGGCACCTTGCATGACGTCGACGCGGCTCAGCGAGCGCCCGCCGGTAATCGACCAGATGTTGAGTTGCGGCGCATCACCCAAGTTAAAGAGCGTTCCTCCGGGCACGTAGGTGCCCGTGGTTCCTGTGGCAACGTTGTAGCGCGGCGCTGCGGCGCTCGCCGGATTGGCGGGTTGGTACGCAACATCAGGCAAATAGCTGGTGCCGGTGTGCGTGACTGTCACCGTGTCAGCCGCTCGGTCGGTGATTTGAATCAGTTCACACGCCGAGCCGGACGCGGGAGCCAAAACAGCCACATCGCCTTTTCGAAAGCCAGTCGTGTCTTTGAACTGCTTCGTGGTGGCAGTGGAACCAAGGATGCGCGCGTTGTCTACGAAGAAAGACGAGTTGCCAGCCAGCACCGTCACGATGTCCGGTCCGCCGGCAGCGTCAACGGTAATTTCAACCGGCCGAAGCCTGAAACTCAGATTGCGGCTGCTGGCGGCGTCGAAACCGGTCACGGTGCAACCCATCACCGCCGCAGAGGCACGCCCAAAACCCATCCCGGCTTGCTTGATGTCGCGTTCCAAATTGAACATTGCCAGCGTCCCAGCCACTTGCGCATCCCCGCCTGATACGGTTGTACGAGTGTGGTTGTCCCAAATGGCCACCGTTTTGAAGATCACCAACAAGCCGACCATGCTGATGACGACGCCGACCAGAATTTCGACCAAGCTGAAGCCGCGCTGACGGCTGTTGACGAATGAGGTTTTCGATTTCATGCCTTAGACCCCGTTGACAAACGTGACCAGGGTGTGGCGACGCATGGGCGTGCCAGCGGCTGACCCAGGGTCCTTCCAGCAAACGGTGATTTCCACGCGATTGAAACCGGCCGCCGTGTTCGCGATGACGATTTGCTGCCCCGCATCAACGGCACCCGGCAAACCGGGAACGCGGGCACCCACTGTCATGACTTCTGTGACCCAGCTGGTCACCAACGGGCTCGCAGACGCGGTGCCCGAATAATTGCAGGCGGTTCCACCGGGCTGGTGAACGAATGTCGTCAAAGAGTTGCGCAGCGCCGCCTCGCGAACTGCGAGCGATGAATCAGAACTGCGCACCGCATTGACCTCGATGCGATTTGCCATGTTTTCAGCCAATCGAGTGGCGTCGGTGCGGTAGCGCGCATCGGATTGCGCGCCAATCGCAATGCCGCCCATTGCAATCATTCCCAGAATTCCCAAACTGAAAATCAAAACAGCGATCAACGCTTCGATCACCATGAAGCCATGTTGACCAGCGCAAACTTGAAAGTCGCGCGTTTGTCGTTCCGATGACTGAATGGGTTTGTGGTTCATGAAACGTTGTCTCTGAGGTGGCTGTCGAGGCTGAGGGTTGAGGCTGATGATTCGTCCGGCGATCAAGGCTGGCAAAAACGACTGTCACCAGACGCAGCTTTCGGATCGCACACACTGATTTGTCCGCCTGGACGCACCTGAATTCGCTGGCAACGCATGGGTCCGCTGGCGTCTGCGCAAGCACCTCCCGCTGGGTTGGTCACGTCAAGTGCTACCGCCTCGCCCGAACTCACTGCTCCAAAGCCGTTGAAGGTCAATACGCCGGAAAAGGCACCCGCAGTCGGTGCAGTCACCGCGCCTGTCACTGTGACCGACGTGCCGCTCTGTTGTCCTGAACCATCAGCAGCAGCCTTGCCCTCAACCAGCCGTGGCGTGCCCGCGTCGCTCCACCGAACAACCCAGTTTTTGCCCGTAGCGGAACCCGAAACGTTTGCCGCGATCGCCGAGTCGGTCAACACAAAATCAACCGGCAAATTCCGCCGTATGGCTTCGGTACGGGCGCTTTGGATACCGGCCGAATAACTCCTTGCGGCGCTGCTGAGCTTGGAGTTTTGAATCATCGTGGAGATCAGAGGAATGCCCACCGCCATCATGCTGCCCGCGATGGCAAGCGCCACCATCAGCTCGACAAGTGTGAATCCGCCGATGTGTTTCGAGTTCAGCACGAGCCGTCTTTCTTCGTGACCCAGCCACAGTTGCCATTGCTCCAACCGCTGGCAACGCCCGTGGTGGCGCGGGTGTTGTCTTGGTTCAGCGTGTAGACAAATCCAGCCATTGGGCCGGTGCCTGTGGCCGTGACAACGTAAGTGTTCGCCGCCAAAGTCGGGCAGGTGAAAGTGAAGTAGTTGGCGGTGGGCAAAGCAGCGATGGAAGCTGTGCTGCACGCGGCGGGTGTGGCCGCATAGCTGCGGTTATCTTGAAAATACTGCTCCATCTTTACCCGCATTCCGGCGAGGCCGGCAATGCCGTCAGTGATCCGTGAGCGCATCACGTATTCCGAGTACGACGGAATCGCAATCGCCGACAAAATCGCGATGATCGCCACGACGATCATGACTTCGATGAGGGTGAATCCAGTGTGACGGCGCATACGGTTCTCGATGAGTTGACTGACTTTACGGACGTCGCCTGCACAACTGAAGGACTTGCCGACGAACGGGTGACGCTGCGGACCGAGCGGCTTGGCAAGCGTCGGCAATGACAACTAAGTCACACCTGAATGAACACTTCCTACCGCGTTTTCAGGCTGACTGCTTGGTGAACTGACTGACCGGGGCGTTCTGGCTATTCGCTGAAATGGCGAAGTACGGCCGACACGTCGGCGTCGGGAACGCCGCGCAGCACGGCCTTGCCCGGCGAGGCGATCAGCACAAATCGCGTCTCGCCGCCTTCGGCTTTTTTGTCCACGCTCATAAGCTGCTGATAACGGTCCACACCCAGCGCTGGCGCGCGAACTGGCAGCCCAGCGCGCTCGATCAACCGCTGTATGCGCTGCGCGTAGGCGGGCGCAATGAGGCCGAGGCGCGCTGACAAATCCGCCGCGATGGCCATGCCGCAACCCACCGCTTCGCCGTGCAGCCACTCGCCATAGCCCAGGCCCGCTTCGATCGCATGGCCAAAGGTGTGGCCAAAATTCAAAATGGCTCGCAAGCCCGTTTCACGCTCGTCTTGCGAAACCACCCAGGCTTTGATTTCGCATGAGCGGCGGATGGCGTGCGCCAAAGCTGCAGGATCACGCGCCAGCAAAGCGTCGAGATTGGCCTCTAGCCAAACCAAAAAAGCATCGTCTGCGATGGGCCCGTATTTAATGACCTCGGCCAGACCGGCGATCAGCTCGCGCTGCGGCAAGGTGCTGATGGCGGCAATGTCGGCGACCACCAGCAAAGGCTGGTTAAAGACGCCGATCATGTTCTTGCCCATCGGGTGGTTGATGGCCGTTTTGCCGCCCACCGATGAGTCCACCTGCGCGAGCAGCGTCGTGGGCACCTGTACGTACGGCACGCCCCGCATGTAGCAAGCCGCGGCAAAGCCGGTCATATCGCCGACCACACCGCCGCCCAAAGCGAACAACGTGGTTTTACGGTCGCAGCCAGCTGCCAGCAATGCGTCAAAGATCGTGTTGAGCGTTGCCCAGTCTTTGTGCGATTCACCGTCGGGCAGCACGATTTGAATCACTCTGCTGTAACGCGCGCTCAAAACAGCGGCCAGGCGCTGAGCATGCAGCGGTGCCACGACCTCGTTGGTCACGATGGCCGCGCAACTGGCGGCAGGCAAGCTTGCGTACGTGCGCGCATCGCCCAACACCTCTGCGCCGATAACGATGTCGTAGCTGCGCTCAGCCAACTCGATACGCACGCGATCAGCTGGCGCGCTTGAAGAGATCAAAGGGCTCATGGTGCTCAAGGTGCTCAAGCCGAGTGGCTGGTGGCTGGTGGCTGGTGGCTCAGGCCGACAAAGCCGGATTGGGTTCACCGGGGTCCACGATCGACGGCACGGTGTACGGGTCGACGACACCAGCCAATTCCAGCTGCGTGAGCATCATCGTCACCAAAACCGAGACCGGCGGTCTGCCCGTGGCGATGTGAAAATGCGCCGTTTCGCGGTAGAGCGGATCGCGCTGGGCATACAGCTCTCGCAGGCGCCCCAAAGGATCGTCGGTTTGCAACAGCGGCCGCTTGGAGTCAAATCGCAAGCGGCGCATCAACGACTCCGGCGTGGCGGTGAGGTAGATGACGGTGGAGTGTTCGCGCAACTGTGCGCGGTTGGCACACCGCAACACCGCGCCGCCACCGGTTGCCAACACGCCCGAGAAATTTCGAACCAGGTCGTGGAGCACCGCTTCTTCAACATCGCGAAACCGCGCTTCGCCTTCACGCTCGAAGAAGCTTCGTATCGACTCGCCGAGTTGCCGCTCAATCACAGCGTCCGAATCTTCGAATGCCCGGTTCAAGCGCCGCGCCAACTGGCGCCCGGTGCTGGTTTTGCCTCCGCCGGGAAGGCCGATCAGGGAAATCAGACCCAACTTGCAAATCAGTTTGGACTAGAACAAGGTGAACCGCCTGGGGCTCCGACATAGGGCGTGAACGGAGCGGTAAATATGTCCTGTCCGTAGGGGCTGAAAATAAACGCAGGAGCCGTTGTGGCCGTCAGGTCAGTTCCCAGCACCGGCAATACCTCTGTCCATGTGGTTCGACCCTCGGTGCCACTGACTCCTGTGGCTGACACGAGAATCTTGACCCGAGCCCAGGAGCCAAGGCTCTTCGGGTACTCAATTTGCACCACGGCTATTCCTGAAGCATTGGTCAACGAACCACCAATCATCGAGACGGCCACGTCTGATTTGCGAGGCTCGAGAGAATTATTTCCATTCAAATCTTCGCCCACCTCCAAAACACCGTTTCTGTTGATGTCTTCATTGAAACAGCCGGGAGGAACCACAGCGACCGCGGAACCCGTCGAGTCGAAGTAACCAGGCGTCCAGACCCCACCCAGGAACACGAACCTGCCTTTGTAGTAGCGATCAATGTCGATCGATGGTTTGATTTGTACGTTTTCCTTTGCAGCGCCCGACGCGTCCACCACCAAAACCACGAAGCGCCGCTGATAGGTCAGATCAGAGGCACCGATATAGACCTTTTCGTTGCTACCAATGGTCACTGCGAGCGGATCTGAAGCGATCGTGATGGAGGTTGTCGTGTTCGTAGACGTAGTGGCGCAGGAGGCGAAATCGTTCAAGCCGTAGCAAGCTCTTACGGTCACGCCATTGGTCGGACTCGAAAGCGAGCCCGGGATATAAGCTGTGGTGGCAATGCCGTTGGAATCGGAATAAACCGTGTTGTCAGCGGTGGAAAAAGTGCCTCCCACCGAGGCAGCGTCTCCAGCCAAATCAAATCGAACACGCACGTTTTTAATCGGTGCGTTATTTGCCCCGACAAACAAAGCACGAATCTCGACTCGGTTGTTCGTCGCTGCCGTGTTCGTCGACACCACGCTTGGGTTCGCGGACACGGAAGCAGACAGAACTGGCCCCACCGCGGCTGGAATCACGCTCGATCCACTGGCCTGTACTTGAACCGACTGGGTGGTCGAAACACCGCCTGCGGTAGCAACAACGTCGAGCGACCCAGACGCTGCCGGTGCCGTGTACGTGTACCGGAATGAACCGGCGGTGTCGGTGACCCCCGTCACCACTGGCAAAGAGCCAGCTTGAACGGACACTGCTTGCCCGGCCATTGCTGCGTCGTTCGCGTCGATAAGCCGGAAGTCAACGCGGTTGCCAGTGCTTCCCGGAATCACGATGGCCGGCACTGGGACGCCTGTCAGCTTGGCACCCGAAACTGCAAAGGCAGCGGTTGCGCTCAGGCCTCCGCTTTGCGCAGTGACGGTGACCACTCGATTGGATTTGTCCGATCCTGTCGAAATCGTCGCTGCGACAGTTCCACCTGCATCCGTTCTGGCGCCGTTGACCGAGAAAACTGCGTTGTTATCAACAGCAAAGGTCACAGGCACCGAGGCAACCACTTGCCCGCCGTCCGACGTGGTTGTGGCTGTCGCGGTGACCGTACCGGCGCCAGTATTGGAAATATTGGTGGTGCTCAACGCCAACACGAGCTTTGTCGCGGTCAATCCTGGGGTTGCTGTTGGGCCGCCGGGTACTGCGGGATCAAAGCCAGACGCGCCTGAAGAGCCGCCGCCGCCGCCACAAGCCGCCAAGGCGGACACCAGAAAAGCAGAAGCCAAGATTTTTAGCATGTTCATACCGAAGTCGTTTGAGTTGTCAGCAACGATGCTTTGAAATCAACGTGCCGCCGAGCGATCCGTGACCACTTTGGGCGTCAAGAAGATCAAGAGCTCAGTTTTATTGAGGGTGCGCGATTTGGTTTTGAACAAGTTGCCGAGATAAGGGATGTCACCCAAGTACGGCACTTTGGCTTCGTCGGTGCGGTCAACCTGTTCGAAGATTCCACCGATCACGATGGTGCCGCCGTTCTCAACCAGCACTTGAGTTTTTACAGATTTGGTGTTGATGGAAGGCACTCCACCAGTGACCGCGCCCACGCTGTCTTTGTTGACTTCGACATCCAAAATCACATTTCCTTCGGGCGTGATTTGCGGCGTGACTTCGAGTTTCAAGGTGGCATCGATGAACTCGACACCTGTAGCTCCGCTGGAAGTCGCCTTTTGGTACGGAATTTTCGTACCCTGACGGATCACCGCCTTGATTTGATCGGCTGTGACCAAGCGCGGACTCGAGACCACTTTGCCTCGACCGTCTGCCTCGAGCGCTGAGATTTCCAGATTCAAGAAGCGGTTCGCGGTGGCTCCGAACAAAGACAACGCAAACGTTGCGGCGTCGTAACCGCCTTGAGCGCCAGCTGGCAAATTCACAAACTGCGTGTCGTTGTAGGCCACAGAACCGCCGGTTTGCTGGGTTTGACCACCAACCGCGCTGAGGTTGCCGCCGACAGTGATTCGGTTGTCACCACCCAAGCCGTATCCCGGCACGCCACCGCGCACCCCACGCAAATCTGACGCGCCCAGACGAACACCCAGCGAACGACCGAATTTATCGTCGGCTTCAACAATTCGGGCCTCGATCAACACTTGGCGCACCGGGATGTCGATCTTGCTGATAAGGCTTTGAACTTCCTCTAATTTGGAAGGAATGTCGCTGACGAAAAGTTGGTTGGTTCGCGTCTCGAAAATCACGCTGCCACGAGGCGACAACAAGCGGCTGGCGTTGCCTCCTGAGCCCGAACCTGAGCCAGAGCCCTGGCTGGAATTTTGGCCTGTCAAACCTTTGGCCACTTCCTCGGCCTTGGTGTAATTCAGCTGGAATGACTGAGTGCGAACTGGCTCCAAGGAAGAAATTTGCGACTTGGCTTCCAACTCGGCTTTTTCTTTGGCCGCGAGCTCGTCTTTGGGCGCAATCAGAATCACATTGCCTGACTTGCGCAGGCCCAGGCTCTTGGCTTGAAGAATGATGTCCAGCGCCTGATCCCAAGGCACGTCTTTCAAGCGCAATGTCACATTGCCCGTGACGGTGTCGCTCGTGACGACGTTGAAGTTGGTGAAGTCAGCGATGACTTGCAACAGTGCGCGAACTTCGATGTTCTGGAAGTTCAAAGTGAGCTTTTCGCCCGAATAACCAGGCCCTTGAACGAGTTTGTTTGCATCGATTTTTTGCGGACGCACTTCCACCACAAACTGGCTTTCGCTCTGGTAGGCGCTGTGCTCCCATGCGCCGCGCGAATCAACCACCATGCGAACGCGGTCGCCCACTTGGGTGGTGGTCACGAACTGGACGGGCGTGCCGAAGTCGGTCACATCCAAACGGCGGCGCAGGCTGTCGGGGAGGCTGGTTTTCAAAAACTCGATGACCAAACCCTGACCCTGTTGGCGAATGTCTACGCCGACTTGGTTGTTGGCCAGATTCACGACCACGCGGCCGGCGCCGTCGTTGCCCTTGCGGAAGTCAACTTCTTTGAGTGGCAGTTGGCTGGTGTTGGTACTGGCCGCGAAGCGCACGGGCTCTGCAGGGTTGGCCGCAGCCGCCCCAGCAGCAGCCGCGGTGGTCGTGGTTGCAGGTGCATTGCCGGCGTCCAAGATCAACAGCAAAGCCTTGCCTTGAAGTTCAGCGCGGTAGGTGCTGGCCTGCTTGAGATTCAACACCAAACGCGTGCGCTCACCAGCTTGAGCCACGCTCACCGAGCGCAGGTTGCCCTGATTGATCTCAACGCTGTTTTTGCCCAACGAATTTCCAACCCCGGGCAAGTCAATGGCGATGCGTGCGGGCGCCTGGATCGTGAACCCTGCGGGGATCGCAGTGAGTGGTTCAGACAGTTCGATGCGCACCACCTCAACGCCCGCTTGCTGGGTGCTGTTGATGGACTGAATCGTGTTTTCAGCCAGGGCAACTCCCGAGGCACCGATCGACAGTCCCAACACCATCACAAGCGTTGCCCATGGGGCACGCAGCTGACTCATCATTCGGTTCTCCTGGATGCTCTTCATCTGGCCTTCTCCTGCAGCTGGATCGCTGTGACCCGTTCGATCCATTCACCCGCCGCGTCCTGAACGATCTCTCTCAGGGAAACATTGGTCTCTGAAATCTTGACGATCTTCCCGTAGTTCTGTCCCAAGTAGTCACCCACCTTGACGTTGTGCAGCAGGCTATCGACCCGCAACAACGCAAATTGACGCCCCTGTCTGACCACGCTTCCGACCATGCTCATGCTGTCGACCGGGTAGCTCTCCAGCGGTTCTTTGCGTCTGTTTATTTCTGCGGCCAACAATGAATTGGGCTGCCTGGCTTCCTGCTTCAACGCCACGGTGAGCTTCTGTGTGCTGAACGGCTCGACTGCACTTGTCGAGGCGTAAGGCTGGGGGTTGAACTTCTTCGGTTGGAGCAAGGGCTGAACGCTGGGCTTGACCTCACGTTTTTGCTGCTCCATCCACTGCTGAAGTTCGTCTTGCTCGCCGCTGCAACCCGACATGGCTGCGCCAAGCAGAGTGGCCACACACAGAACAATTATTCGGGTCGCGGTGGGCATTGCGTACGGGATCGCGGCGGGCAACGAAGTTGAACTCACAGCGCGGATCATTTCTTCGCCCCGGCTTTGGATTTTTCGGCGTTCACTCGGATCAATTCCAGCTCGGCTGTGTCGAGGTAGCGGTAGGTACGCGCAGTCGCTTCCATGAACAAGACATTGGCCTGGTCTTTATTCGTGCCTATTGACAGGTTGTGCAATGTGACGATGCGCGACAGATTGGCGACGTCGGCAGCGAAAGAGCCAATGTCGTGGTAGCGGCCCGTCACCCGTATGGAAATTGGCAACTCGGCGTAGTAATCCTTGAGGACGACTTGGCCTGGTCGAAACAACTCGAACTGCAATCCACGCCCCAAGCCCGCTTGGTTGATGTCTGAGAGCAGCGCGTCCATTTCCGCCTTGCCTGGCAGCTGTTTTTCCAACTGCGTGACGTACTCTTCAACTTGAAGTTTTTGCTTGCGCAACTCTTCCAGATTCACCGCCTGCCCGAGCTTGCTTCGGTAGTCCGCTTTGAGGATCGGCTCCTTGGCTCGAACCACCTCCAACTCATCGTGAGCGGAAGACAACAACAAAAACCATCCTGCCGCCAAAACGGCGACGCCGAGCAACAACCAACTCGCCAGTTTGGGCAGCAATGGCCACTGACCAGGTTCATTCGCGTTCAGGCCGCGAAATTGAGACGCTGCGCCTTCGACGATCGATGCGAGGTTCAGGTCGGATGATTTACTCTGAGTCGCCATGGCGCCCTCAAACTTTCTTGGCGGCGGCCGCCGCAGGTGAGCTGGCAGGGCCGGCTGAAGCGGGAATGGCGTCAGGCGAGACTAATTTGTCTTGAGGCCGCTTGACTGTCACGCGCATAGAAAAGTCGAACAGGCGCTTTTGCTCTTTGTTGGCCATCTGCACTGTCAGCGCCTTGATTTCAACCAGTTCGGGTTTGACCAACCACTGGGAGTTGTAGGCGGTGTTCCGCAGAAATTCCGAAACGCGCTCGTTGCTTTGCGCCACGCCGGTGAGGGTCAGAACCTGATCGTCCTGCTTCACTGCGGTGAAATAAACGCCTTCGGGTGTTTGTTTGACGAGCTCGTTGAGCACATGAACCGGCACGTTGCGGTCAATTTGCAGGTCCTCGACCGCCTTTTGACGCGCTTTGAGCGATTCAATTTGTGCGCGCAGAGTGGCGATGTCCTTGATCTGAACCTCGAGCTTGGCAATTTCTGTGCTCAAGAATTGATTACGTTCTTGTTGGCCAGTGGTCATGCGCTGCACCACCACGTACCAAGCCCCCACCAGCAACAGACCGGTCATTGCGGCAACAACCAAGCCAATCAGGAACGCGATTTTGCGGCGCTTGCGCTTTTCTTCCCTGTGCGGGAGCAGGTTGATCAAGATCACTGCGCAAATCTCCGCATCGCCAGACCGCAGGCTGTGAGGTAAGACGAAGCCTCTCTTCGCAGTTTGCTTTCGAGCACCGCACTGCCGAGTTTCATGTTGTCGAAGGGGTTGACCACCATCGAGGCAAAGCCTGTCAGTTCAGTGACTCGGTCTTTCAGACCTGCCAAGGTCGCCGTACCGCCAGACAACATCACGTAATGAACCTTGTGATGCGGCGTACTGGTGAAAAAGTACTGAAGCGCGCGCCCTATTTCCTGCGAAAGGCCGTCCACAAACGGGTTGAGGATGGCCGAGTCGTAGTCCTCCGGCAAATCGGCAGACAGCTTTTTCTGTTCCGCCTCTTCGAATGAAAACCCGTATTGGCGAGAAATAAGCTGGGTGAGTTGCGAACCACCAAAAGCTTGGTCGCGGTCGTAGAGCATTTCGTCGTCGCGCAAAACTTTCAGGCTGGTGGTGTCAGCACCAATTTCAAACAAGGCGACGAGCGCGTCTTTGCCTTCGTTGGGGAGCGCCGCGATCACGCGGCTCATGGCCAAGCGCGAAGCGTGCGACTCGATGTCGAGCACCATGGGTTTGAGACCAGCCGCCTCAGCAAGCCCTTGTCGGTCTTGCACACGGTCTTTTCGCGAAGCGGCTATCAAAACTTCAACGTCGCCAGCGGATGCCGGGCTTGGCCCGATCACGCAAAAGTCCAAGCTGACTTCGTCCAACGAGAACGGTATGTACTGGTTCGCTTCGGTTTCCACCTGAAGCTCAAGCTCTTCGTCCCGAAGGCCCGCTGGCAGCATGATTTTTTTAGTGATGACTGCCGATTGCGGCATCGCCATGACCACAAATTTCGTGCGTGTGCCGCTTTTCAAAACCACCCTCTTGACGGCTTCGGCAACTTCATCGAATTTTTCGATTTGGCCGTCGGTGATCCAGCCTTTCTCAAGATTCTCAGAAGCAAAACGCTCCAACACGAATTCGCCGGAAGAATCTTGGCCCAACTCGACAAGCTTCACGCTGGACGAGCTGACGTCCAATCCGATGACTGGCGGATGTTTGCGGCCTAACAAAGTATCTAGAAAGCTCACGACGTTTCACTCCAAACGCACACGATCAAACGATGAAATTTGCACGGAACTCTTAAGAACTTACTTGAATGCTAGCAGTAAAGCCGTTGAGTTACAAAGCGAAATGGCCGGTGTTCACGGACGTTGCGTTGCTAGATCACAGCCCTTTCTTGACTTCGTTATCGTCACTTGAGGAAGCTGCTGGAGCGCAATTCGAAGGTCAGCGACAGGCAATTTGAAAGCGTTCGTGACGGCCACTGTGCCTTTCTATAATTTGCAATGGCAACCTTGGAATGACATGACCGAATCTGATCGTGCGCAGCAAACCCGCGGCGACGTCTCCCGAAACGGCACCACGAGTTCATCTGGTGCGACGGCTGCCGTAGATTTCGCGGCAATTGCTTTGCGCACGTGTCTCTGGGCCATCGGGATATTGGGCGGCACGCTTTTGACGGTCGTGTTGATCCTGAGCATCGCCTTGGCGGTGGCTTATCCCAACCTGCCAGAAGTGACAGGACTGATCGAGTACCGGCCAAAGTTGCCGATGCGCGTTTTCTCGTCGGACGGTGTGATGCTCGGTGAATACGGAGAAGAGCGACGCAACTTCGTGCCGATCAGTCAAATTCCCCAGGCCATGAAAGACGCGGTCTTGGCCTCTGAGGATGCGCGCTTTTATCAGCACAACGGCGTCGACATCAAGGGCGTGATGCGGGCTGGCTTGGCGCAGCTCAGTCGTTCGCGCAGCCAAGGCGCCTCCACCATCACGATGCAGGTGGCTCGAAATTTTTATTTGTCGACCGAAAAAACCTACACCCGCAAAATTTACGAAATGCTGCTGGCATTCAAGATGGAAAGCGTTTTGACGAAAGATCAAATTCTGGAGGTCTACATGAACCAGATTTTTTTGGGCCAAAGGTCTTACGGATTTGCCGCGGCGAGTGAAACCTACTTTGGCAAACCTCTGAAGGACATCACCATCGCTGAGGCGGCGATGTTGGCGGGTTTGCCTCAAGCGCCGTCTGTGTACAACCCTTTCAGCAATCCAGAGCGTGCGGTCAAAAGCCAGCGGCTCATCATCGACCGCATGTTGGAGAACAACTTCATCACGCAGGCGCAGCGCGAAGCTGCTCGAGAGCAGGTCATGAAATACCGCGAGCCCGATGAGCTTCCCATCCACGCCGAATACCTGGCTGAAGTGGCGCGTCAAATGGTGTTCACTCAGTACGGTGAAGACGCTTACACGCGCGGCCTGAACGTGCAATTGACGGTCGATTCGCTGACCCAAATGGCGGCCTACCGGGCTTTGCGCAAAGGCATCTTGGACTACGAAAAGCGACAGGTTTACCGCGGTCCTGAGGCCTACATCGATTTGCCGGCCAATCCGGCGGATATCGACAACCGCATCGCCGACGCACTTCAAGACCATCCTGACAACGATGAGCTGAAAGCGGCCGTGGTCCTTGAGGCCAATCCGCGCAAAGTGGTCGCCGTATTGCAAACCGGTGAGTCGGTGACTGTGACCGGCGAAGGCCTGCGCCCCGCCACGTCGGGCTTGGTCGAAAAATCCAACCCCAAAAATCAGATACGCCCTGGTGCGGTCATCAGGCTGGTGAAGGCTGCGCGAGGCGACTGGACCATCACCCAACAGCCCGAGGTCGAAGGTGCGTTCGTGGCCATGGACCCGCGCACCGGTGCCGTGCGCGCCATGGTCGGAGGCTTCGACTTTTCGAAAAGTAAGTTCAATCACGTCACCCAAGCGTGGCGTCAGCCGGGCTCGAGTTTCAAACCGTTCATCTACTCAGCCGCCCTTGAAAAGGGTTTCACGCCCGCCACGGTGGTCAACGACGCCCCGCTGTTTTTTGATGCGGGTGCGACCGGCAGCCAGCCTTGGGAGCCAAAGAACTACGACGGCCGCTTCGAAGGCCCGATGACGCTGCGCAACGGTTTGGCAAAGTCAAAGAACATGATTTCCATCCGCATCTTGCAAGCCACGGGCCCCACTTTCACTCAAAGCTGGATTACCAGGTTTGGCTTCGATGCGGAACGCCATCCGCCTTATCTGACGATGGCATTGGGCGCGGGCTCGGTCACGCCTTTGCAAATGGCTTCGGGGTACTCGGTTTTTGCAAATGGCGGCTACCGCGTCAACCCCACGCTGATTGCCAAGGTGACTGACGGCAAGGGCAATGTGATCAACCAAGCGAATGCTGTGACGCTGGATGAAACATCACGCGCCATTGACGCGCGCAATGCATTTGTGATGAGCAGCCTGCTGCAGGAGGTCACCAAATCGGGCACAGCGGCCAAGGCGCGCGTTGAGCTGAAGCGCTCCGACATTTACGGCAAAACCGGCACCACGAACGACTCGATGGACACCTGGTTCGCCGGATATCACCCAACCTTGGTGGCAGTGGCGTGGATGGGTTACGACACGCCGCGCAAGCTTGGCGACAAAGAAACCGGCGGCAGCCTTTCGTTGCCGGTGTGGATCGAGTTTATGAAAACCGCTTTGAAGGGCGTGCCTGTGCAAGAGCCGAGCGTTCCCGAGGGTCTTGTGAATACGGGCGGCGAATGGTTTTACGAGGAGTACACAAGCGGCACAGGGGTTCGCAGCTTGGGCCTGGAAGACCGAATGCCAGCCGCCTCAACTGCTCCTAACGAGGCAGAGAAGTCGAGCATCCTGGATTTGTTCAGGCGCTGAGTACGGGGCCGGAGCGGGTTCAGCGCGGGTTCAGCGATCTTTGGTCTGAGAGACCGGAGGTAAAAACTTCAACGCTTGCCCGCTCTGCGCTGACGCACAAATCGACAGCACCTCGAAGAGCTCACGTCCGTCTTTGGTGTCAAGCCATGCCGCATCGGTGAATTTGAAATGGAAGCCACCTGATTTCGCGGCCAGCCACAGCTCTTGCAACGGTGGCTGCGTATTGACAATGATTTTGCTGTTGTTGGGGAGCGTTAACTCCAACATTCCGCCGGTGCGGTGCGAATCGATGTCAATCGCGCCTTCTTCCAACCACCGGTCGGTGGTGGCCTCGATGCTGCTCAAAGCGGCAGCAGTCAAAGCAAGGTAGTCGGCAGCGGACAGGGCCGGGACAGAAGGCTCAGACGTCATGGTCGGTAAACTTATTCAATGGAAAAAACTCAATCAAGTCTAGTCTTGTCGCGGATGTCGGCGGGCGCAGCGCTGACGTCTGCCCTGATCGTGGTGTCTGCTTTGTCAGGCTGCGGCCAAAAAGGGCCGTTGAAGCTACCGTCGGCTGCAGCCCCAAAAACCGAGGCAACTGCGGTAATCACAAACGTTCCCGTTACCCGCTGATCGAAAGACGACCTTCTTCCGCAGCGTGGCAGGCAATGCGAACGCCGCGAATCGTGAGCAAAGCGGGGCGCTGCGATCTGCAGCGCTCATTGGCCAAAGGGCAGCGCGGGTGGAAAGAACAACCACTTGGCGGGTTCAGCGGGTTAGGAACTTCACCTTGAACCGGTGTGCGTGCGCGGCCTGACATATGGATGTCAGGGATCGCATCGAGCAACATGCGGGTGTACGGATGCCGTGCGCCGCGAGTGTCAGCAGCGAACAACGTGGCCTTGTCGGCCAGCTCAACCAAGCGACCCAAGTACATGACGCCCACGGTGTCGCTCACGTGGCGCACCACAGCGAGATTGTGCGAGATGAACAGGTAAGTCAGACCGAGCTTGCGCTGCAGGTCTTTCATGATGTTCTGCACCTGCGCCTGCACCGATACATCCAAGGCAGAAGTGGGTTCGTCGCACACCAAAAACTCAGGTTGGGTTGCCAACGCGCGGGCAATCGAGATGCGTTGCCGTTGTCCGCCTGAAAACTGGTGCGGGAACTTGGTCATGTCGGCAGCGGCCAACCCCACCGACATCAGCAACTCGCCCACCCTCGTCTTCAAGTCGGCTGCGTTGGTGATAAGGCCGTGCTCGGTGAGGGGCTCACCAACGATGTCGAGAACTTTCCAACGCGGGTTCAAGCTGGCGTAAGGGTCTTGAAAAATCATCTGCATGCGCCGACGCAGCGCTGACGCGCCGGGGCCCTTGAGTGATTCGGCGATGCCTTGCCCGTCAAACAAAACTTGGCCGGCGCTGGGTGCATAAAGCCCCACCAGCAAACGCGCCACTGTGCTTTTACCGCAGCCCGATTCACCCACCAACGCGAGCGTTTTGCCGCGTTCGACCTGGAAGCTGACACCGTCTACCGCGTGCACAAACTGCTTCGGCTTGCCTTCGACCACACGGTTCAACCAAGGTGCAGACACATCGAATGATTTGGCGAGGTCGCGCACTTCGACCAACGGTCCTTGCGGGTTTGTCTTGCCGTGCTCTGACGAACTGTTCGCGCTCATCATTCGGACAGCCTCGCGCCGTCAACATGCAACCAGCAAGCCGCTTTTGTGGCACCCGCGCTGAGCAACTCGGGTCGACGCATGCGGCAAATGTCCATGGTTCGGGTGCATCTCGGGTTGAAAGCGCAGCCCGCAGGAATTGCAGTAAGGCGGGGCATGGCGCCGTCAATTTGCAGCAGCCGCTCACGGTCCTCATCCATCGCAGGAATCGAGCCCATCAGACCCGCTGTGTAGGGGTGTGCAGAGGCATGAATCACGTCGCGAACGGGGCCGATCTCGGCGATGCGTCCGGCGTACATCACAGCCACGCGGTCGCAAGTTTCTGCAATCACACCCATGTCGTGGGTGATGAGCATCACTGCCGCACCATGGTCTTTGCACAGGCGCTTCAGGAGGGCAATGATCTGCGCCTGAATGGACACGTCCAGCGCCGTGGTCGGTTCGTCGGCCACGATGAGTTTGGGCTCGGCAGCCAGCGCCAAGGCAATCACGACGCGCTGGCGCATGCCGCCTGAAAACTGATGCGGGTATTGATCAATGCGCTGCTCTGCCGCCTGAATGCCGGTTTCTTCCAGCAACTTGATGGCACGTTGGCGCGCCTCGGGCTGACTCACCGGCAAGTGCGCGCGTATGGTTTCCGTGAGCTGTTGACCGATGGTGTAGAGCGGGTTTAGCGAAGTGAGCGGGTCTTGAAAAATGGCGCCGATCTGGCGTCCGCGCACTTTGCGCATTTCTTCGTAAGGCAGGTTGTCGATGCGACGGCCATCAAAGCGAATTTCACCTGCCGCAACTCGGCCGGGCGGGTCCAGCAAGCCGATGATGGCCGCACCGGTGAGTGACTTGCCCGCGCCCGATTCACCCACCACGCCCAGAATCTCGCCCGGGGCAATTTTGAACGACACATCGTCTAAAGCCACCAAGGTTCCGTGACGCGTGGGGAACTCCACACGCAGGTTTTCAACTTCTAAAAGCGGTTTTCTCATGGACACAAGGCGTATAAAAATTCAGCGCAAACGGGGGTTCAAAGCGTCGCGCAACCAGTCACCGAGCAAGTTGACGCTCAACGCAATGAGCACCAAAACCAGGCCCGGAAAAATGGTGATCCACCACTCGCCAGAAAACAGGAAATCGTTGCCCACGCGAATCAAGGTGCCCAACGACGGCGAGGTAGGCGACATGCCCACACCCAAGAACGACAGGGTCGCCTCGATGATGATGGCGGTGGCAATTTGAATGGTGGCCAGCACCATCACCGGCCCCAGCACGTTGGGCAGCACGTGACGCCGCATGATGCGCAGCGACGACACACCGATCACACGAGCGGCTTGCACGTATTCTTTGTTGCGCTCGACCAAGGTGGAGCCGCGCACCGTGCGCGCGTACTGCACCCATCCGGGCAGCGCGATGGCAATGATGAGCACCGCCAACGCCAAGCCGTCCTGCGCTTGAGGGAACAAAGCGCGCCCTACGCCGCTGATCAGAAGCGCAATCAAGATCGACGGGAAAGACAACATCACGTCGCAAATTCGCATGATGAACGCGTCGGTTTTGCCGCCCATGAAACCTGATAACAAGCCCAAGGCCACACCGACCAATACCGACAAACACACTGAAACCACACCCACAAAAAGAGAGATGCGCGAGCCGTACATCAGCACCGACAAAATGTCCCGGCCCTGGTCGTCAGTGCCTAACAAGTATTTGCGGTTGCCCTCGGCTTGCCATGCCGGCGGAAGGCGCGCATCGGACAGTTCGAGCGTGGCCAAATTGAAGGGCTGATGAGGTGCCACGATGTTGGCAAACACGGCGCAAAACAAAATTACAAAGGCAATGACTGCCGCCCCCATGGCCACTGGCGACTGCTTGAAGCTGTGCCAGACGTCGCTGTCTTTGATGCGCTTGAAAACGCTGGGCGAAGCCGTGGTACTTGGGACTGCGCTCACTTCGCTGACTTCACCACGATCCATCGGAACGGCATGAAGTTGTCTGGCAACTGCGTGAGCTGTATGTTCTTCTTCATGGCCCACGCCAGGGCTTGCTGGTGCAACGGCAAGTGGCCGATGTCGGCCGCATGAATCTCGAATGCTTCCTTGATCATGGCGTCGCGCTTGACTTGGTCGGTCTCGCTTTGAATCTTCAGCGTCAGTTCATCCACCTTGGGGTTGCTGTACGCGCCGAGGTTGAACTGACCTTGGCCTTTGTCGCTCGGCGTGGCCATCAGTGCATTCAGGATGTTGTGCGAATCGTAGGTTCCTGCGGTCCAACCCAGCAAGTAAAAGCTGGTGTTGCGGCTGAGAATTTTCGGGAAGTAGGTGACCTTGGTCTCCGCTTGCAGAATGATTTTTACACCCACCCGCGCCAGGTTGGCTGCAACGGCTTGACAGATCTCGCCGTCGTTCACATAGCGATCGTTCGGGCAGTTCATGCTGACCTCGAAGCCGTTGGGGTAGCCCGCTTCTGCCAGCAATTTTTTCGACGCTTCCGGGTCGTAAGGCAAACGCTTGTTCAACTCCGCCGGAAAGCCCTTGATGCCAGGGCCAGCCATCAGAGCGGCCGGTGCAGACGCACCACGCATCACACGAGACTTGATGGTCTCGATGTCAATGGCTTGATAAAACGCTTGGCGAACGCGTTTGTCTTTGAACGGATTCTTGCCTTTGATATTGGAGAACAGCAACTCATCGCGCTTTTGGTCCATTCCCAAGAAAATAGTGCGAAGTTCAGGGCCTTGCAGCACGCTGAGGTTGGGGTTGGATTTGATGCGCTCGATATCTTGCAGCGGCACCGGTTCCATCACATCGATCTCACCCGACAGCAAGGCGGCGACGCGTGTCGCGTCGTTGCCGATGGGCGTGAAGATCACCTCGTCAACGTTCGATTCAATCGCTTCCCAGTAGCGCGGGTTGCGAACCAGCACGGTGCGGGTGGTGGGCTGCCGCTCTTTCAGGCGAAACGGACCGGTGCCGTTGGCTTTGAAGCTGGCGGTGTTTTCGATGCCTTTGCGGCGGTCCACCGGCAAAGTTGCCTTGTTGGTTTCGCACCAGGCCTTGTTCATGATGAACACCAGCGAAATCACGTCGGGCAAGATAGGAAACGGTGCCAGCGTTTCGATCTCGACAACGTGGTCGCTGATCTTGCGCACTTCCTTGATCGAAGAGTTGTAGCTCTTCATGTCCGAGCCCTCGCCCGCCGAACGTTTGAACGAAAACACCACATCGTCGGCGCTGAAAGGCGCACCGTCGTGGAAGCTCACCCCTTTGCGCAGCTCAAAGCGCCATACCGTCGGTGAGGTTTGCGACCATTTGGTGGCCAAGGCCGGAACCAAGCCCAACTTCTTGTCGCGCCCAACCAGTGGCTCGTAAACATTGGCCATGAAGCCGAGTTGCAAAGACTCGTTCAACGAATGCGGGTCCATGGACTGCGCATCACCCTGGTTGGCCACGCGCAAAGTCACCGCCTGCGCACTGCTCAACATGACAGCCAGCACGGCAATCAACAAAGTGGGTTTGAATTTCATCGGTGGTTCCTTGATGAGATGGACGGGTAATCAATGAGCGCCGGCGGCGCTCTCGATCCGCAAACGCGGATCCACTGCAAAGTAGAGCAAGTCCACGGCCAAATTGATGACCACGAAAATGAGCGCAATCAAACACAAATAAGCCGCCATCACCGGTACGTCAGCAAAGGTCACCGCCTGAATGAACAACAGCCCCATGCCGGGCCATTGAAAAACAGTCTCGGTGATGATGGCGAACGCAATGAGCGAACCGAGTTGCAAACCGGTGATGGTGATGACCGGCACCATGGTGTTTTTCAGCGCATGACCGAAGTAGACCGCCCGATTTGGCAAACCGCGCGCCCGTGCGAACCTGATGTAGTCGGCGCGAAGCACCTCAAGCATTTCCGAGCGCACCAGTCGCATGATGAGGGTGAGTTGAAACACCGCCAAGGTGATGGCCGGCAAGACCAAATGCTTCCAGCCGTCCACCGTTAAAAAGCCACTCGACCACGAGCCCAACATCACCACATCACCGCGGCCAAAGCTGGGAAGCCATTTCAGGGTGACGGCAAACACCAAGATCAGCAGAATGCCGATCAAGAATGTCGGCAGCGACACGCCAAGCAGCGAAATCATCATCATCAACTGCGACAAAAAGGTGCCTCGCCGCAGCGCCGCGTAAACGCCCATTGGAATTCCGACGATCAAGGCGATGGCCGCAGCCGCAAGCGACAGTTCCAGCGTCGCGGGAAGCCGCTCGACAATCAATGCTGAAACCTTGCGCCCCTGACGCA
>JBBRGA010000034.1:0-24886 GCA_038241115.1 Burkholderiales bacterium
GGGCCTTCATGGTGCGGTCAAAAAAACCGCCGCCGTAGCCCATGCGCACGCCGGTGGGGCCGTAGCCGACACAGGGCACCAGCATCAAATCGGGCTCGAACATTTCGGTGTCCTTGGGCTTGGGAATGTCATAGGCGTCCAGCTCGGTGGGGCAGCCCGGAAACCACACGTGAAACTTCAGCGTGCCGGCCTCGCGGTTCACCACTGGCAAGCCAATGCGGCGAGACTCGTTGGCCTCGGCCCAGCGGTACAGCGCAGGCAGCGGGTCGAACTCGCCCTTGATGGGCCAATACGCACCGATGCGCTTTTCGCTGCGCCCGACCAACCAGACGCGCAGCACGCTTTGCAGGCTGACGGCGCGCTCCAGGCGGTCTGGCAAGGCTTGGCGTGCGGCGATGAGCTTTTTGCGCAGGGCGGTTTGCGCGACAGACGCGGCCTCAGCCGCAAGTTCGGATGCTGAATCGAACGGGATGTTGCTGTTGTCGGGCGAAGGCGGCGTGGCGCTGCTTGACATGCTGGGGCTTCCATCTGCGCGGCCAAATCCCGCCCGCCGATTGTGCAAGACGATGCTGGATTTCAGCGGTCGTCGAATCTGGGGCATGTCCACAGGGACGCAGACACGGCAGTGGTTCCTGCCAGAACAAAAAAAGGGCTGCATTTCTGCAGCCCTGTTTGTTTGATTCACCTGCTGTTGCAGACAAATCAAGACTTGCGCGACCCGGTGGTCGCGCCTTGGGTTCTTACATGTCCATGCCGCCCATGCCACCCATGCCACCCATACCGCCCATGCCACCGCCGCCGCCAGCGCCCGACTCGTCTTTCGGCGCTTCGCAGACCATGCACTCGGTGGTCAACATCAGTGATGCGACCGAGGCTGCGTTTTGCAGTGCGGTGCGTGTCACTTTGGTGGGGTCCAGGATGCCCATTTCGATCATGTCGCCGTAGGTGCCGTTGGCTGCGTTGTAGCCGTAGGTGCCCTTGCCAGCCAACACCGCGTTCACGACAACGCTTGGCTCTTCACCGGCGTTGGAAACGATGATGCGCATCGGCTCTTCAATGGCGCGCATGATCAGCTTGATGCCGGCGTCTTGATCGGCGTTGTCGCCCTTGATGGTTCCTGCGGTCTGCTTGGCACGCAACAGCGCCACGCCACCGCCGGCCACGATGCCTTCTTCTACCGCAGCGCGCGTGGCGTGCAGGGCGTCTTCCACGCGGGCTTTCTTTTCCTTCATTTCAACTTCGGTGGCGGCACCGACTTTGATCAGCGCCACACCGCCAGCCAACTTGGCCACGCGCTCTTGCAGCTTCTCGCGGTCGTAGTCCGACGTGGCTTCTTCGATTTGCACGCGCACTTGCTTGACGCGGGCTTCGATGTCGCCAGCAGCACCCATGCCGTCGATGATGATGGTGTTTTCTTTGCCCACCTCGACGCGATTGGCTTGGCCCAAATCGGCCAGCGTGACCTTCTCAAGGGTCAAGCCAACTTCTTCAGCAATCACTTTGCCGCCGGTCAGGATGGCGATGTCTTCCAGCATGGCTTTGCGGCGGTCGCCGAAGCCAGGGGCCTTCACTGCCACGACTTTCAAGATGCCGCGAATGGTATTGACCACCAAGGTCGCCAGGGCTTCGCCTTCAACTTCTTCGGCCACGATCAACAGCGGACGGCCAGCTTTGGCCACTTGCTCCAGCGTGGGCAACAGGTCGCGAATGTTGCTGATTTTCTTGTCGAACAACAGCACAAACGGGTTGTCCAGAATGGCCGATTGCTTTTCTGGGTTGTTGATGAAGTAAGGGCTCAGGTAGCCGCGGTCAAACTGCATGCCTTCCACAACTTCCAGCTCGCTGTTCAGGCTCTTGCCGTCTTCCACGGTGATGACGCCTTCTTTGCCAACCTTGTCCATCGCTTCAGCAATGATGCGGCCGACTTCTTCGTCGCTGTTGGCAGAAATGGTGCCGACCTGAGCAATTTCTTTGCTGGTCGTGGTGGGCTTGCTCTGCTTTTTCAGCTCGGCAACCAGGGCTGTGACGGCACGGTCAATACCGCGCTTCAGGTCCATCGGGTTCATGCCGGCGGCCACGTACTTCATGCCTTCGCGAACGATGGCTTGGGCCAACACGGTGGCCGTGGTGGTGCCGTCACCAGCGATGTCAGAGGTCTTGGAAGCAACTTCCTTGACCATCTGCGCGCCCATGTTCTGGAGCTTGTCTTTGAGTTCGATTTCCTTGGCCACGGACACACCGTCCTTGGTCACGGTGGGGGCGCCGAACGAACGCTCGAGCACCACATTGCGACCTTTGGGGCCCAAGGTGACTTTCACTGCGTTCGCGAGGATGTTCACGCCTTCGACCATGCGGGCACGTGCCTCGCCGCCGAAAATTACGTCTTTAGCTGCCATGTTTGTTTCTCCTGAAATTTGGATTTAAGTGTTTGCGGTGTGGGTTGAGAAATTACTTCTCGACCACGGCAAACAGGTCTTCTTCGCGCATCACCAGCAACTCGTCGCCGTCGACTTTGACGGTTTGGCCGCTGTACTTGCCGAACAGAACGCGGTCACCGACCTTGACGTTCATGGCGATCAAGTCGCCCTTGTCGGTGCGCTTGCCAACACCGATGGCCAGCACTTCGCCTTGGTCCGGCTTTTCAGCAGCGGCGTCAGGAATGACGATGCCCGAGGCGGTTTTGGTCTCTTGTTCCATGCGCTTGACGATCACGCGATCGCTCAAAGGACGAAGTTTCATAGGATCTCCTTGGTTGAAAAATGACTAGAAATAGGTATCAGACCGAAAGTAAGCGCCTGTTCACTTGCCGACGATGAACCTCAATCGAGCAAGGATTCAGTCGTTAGCACTCGTTGAGGAAGAGTGCTAGCAACTCGTATTATATGGGTCAGTTGAACGGCGTTGCAAGATGCGGCGTCTTGCAACACCACTGAAAGTCGATCGCAGCGGCGCGGTCGGCTTGTCCAGCGAACGCGTCTGGCCTCAATTTGCGCACCAGTCTGGCAAGCTGGACAAAAGCCGCAGCATCTGTTGTCCGGCGGCGTCCAGGCTGCTGTCGTTTGTGATGCGCAGCACTTTGCAGTGCTCGGGCGCTTGCCAATCCAAACCGCGCTGCACTCGGGCTTCCACCGCGGCGGCGCTTTCGCGTTGGCGTGCATTCAATCGGGCTCGCAACACCTCGGGGCTGGCCGAAATGTGCAGCACCGTCAGCCCCGGAAATTGCGCAAGGGCCTGCGCAAGGTGTTCACGCGAGCCATTGACCAGCACCCAGTGAGCACCGTCTTTTGTCGAAAACTCGCCGTGGCGCACGCCGTACTGATGGCCCTTCGCTTTCCAATGCATCGCAAAAGGCAGTTCGGTACGCAACTGCGCAAACGCCTGCGGTGTGACGCTTTCGTGCTGCTCCCCGTCTGGCGACGGCCCTCGGTCGATCACGCGACGCGCAAAGTGCACCGCGGCGTCTGGCGGCAGCCGGTCCATCAGCCAGTTCAACAAGCTGTCCTTGCCCGCGCCCGATGGCCCCAAGGTGTAGACGAGACGAGCGCTGGTCATGGCTGCAATTTGAATTGGCGAACACGGCGGAAATTGGCGCCCCGCGACGGCTCTTCAAACAGCGCGATCGCATCGCAACGGTCGATCGGCAGCCCATGAAAAATCGCTTCGGCAGATTGCTTCAAGACGTGTACTCCGGCTTGCGTGGCGTGCGCGAGGCTGCCCGTCAAGGAGCAGTGAAACCTGAACTCGTCACCGACATAGGGGTAGCCCCAACGTACCAACAAGGCATCTTGGCGGGGTGTCAAGCCTGGATTGCGGCGCCGTTGCAGTTCGTCGGCTGACAACGGCGCAGCCCAAGGAGCCAGTTTTTGCACGCAGGCCAGCGCCGGTCGGTTCAATATGGCCAAGGGGCCGTGAGCCAACTCGAACATGCCTTTCGGTGCGCCTGCGCCGCTGTGACGATCTCGCCAAAGTGCCGCACAAGCTCACACCCGACCTGAAGCACTTTGCCAACAAGCTGCAAAGCGTGATGTTTCAGCAGCAAAAAATGACGGCTCAATCAGCCCGCTGAAGCGTGCAGCTGATCAGTGCGTCGTCGGATCTGACGACGCATCGTCTTGCGCCGTGGGCGCGACTTCTACGCGAAAACTCTCGCTGGCCCAGGCGCCGAAATCGACGTTTTTGCAGCGCTCGCTGCAAAACGGGCGCGAGGCGTTGGTGGCGGCGTAGATGCTGTCGCCGCCGCACTGCGGGCAGGTCACGATGCGAGGTTTGACGGGTTGTGGCGGTTGTGATTGCGTCATGGCAACAAGCTCGAGCGCTGTTTAGCGAAGACTCAAGTGAAGACTCAAGTACACAGCGTGAGCTCAAAGCTCACGTCGGCGGTGGTTGATTTCAAACGGCCGTCGGTGTCTTGACGCATCAAACGCACCATCACCATCAAGCGGTGGCCGCTGATCTCGGGGACGACGGCGTCGGCCGGATCGACACGCACGCGCAGCAAATGCGGGCTGCGACCTTGCGGCAAGCTTTGCTGAAACAGGCCGCCGTGTGCCACCACATGGTGCGGCACGCCCGAGTCGCGCAGCAGCCCGAGCAACACAGTCAAGGCCTCGGCCAAGGGCATCAAGGTTTCGGCCCACTGCATCAAATCGGCGCGGCGTTTTTGGGGCTCGAACTGTTGCCATGCGTAGTAGGCAGGAAGGTCGAACTCGCAGGTTCCGCCAGGGATGCTGATGCGGCTGCGAATGCTCATGAGCCAATCGTTGCTGGTCAGGGCCTGGCCCGCTTTGCCGGGCAGATGATTGAGGCCATTGAACGCGTGGTCGATTTTGGCGACCACTCTGTCGAGTGTTTGCTCTGACACCGACGGATTACCGCGGTAACTGTTGATGAGCGTTTTTTGGCGCTCCAGGTCTTTGAGCAAGTCGCTCTTCAGGTCGGCGCGCGAGGCGACGTCCATCACTTCAAAAATGGTGACCAGCGCGAAGTGGTGGTCCATGGGCGCGTCACGTCCCATGAGCTGGCCCAAGCGGTCAAACAGATGCTCAAGCCGCAGCATGGTGCGGATGCTCTCGTTGAACGGATATTCGTAGAGGACCAAGGGGCTTCCTTCGACTTCAAATGCGGTGGCAGTGAGCCGGGCGGCGTCCATCGAACGGCGTCGACTGAAAGGCATCCATCGAACGCAACTTGCAAGCGCAACTGGCAAACGCACCTGTCAACCGCAACCATCAACATGAACCGTGCGTGATTGTTTCACAGCGATCCTTGAAAGCCGTCAGCCGATTGGCATCCATCGCTGCCAAAGTGCGGTGACCTGCCGGGCCAGTTCGTCGGCGGTAATGCCCTCGTTGTGAATCACCGCGTCTGCGCAGGCGCGGCGTCTTTCTCGAGTGGCTTGTTGATCGACGACGGCTTGCACCGTATCGGCACTCCAGCCTGAGCGCTGCGTGACGCGGGCAATTTGCGCGGCGTTGCTGCAATCGATGACCAACACTTTGTTCACCCGCGAGCGCCAACGCGAGGATTCAACCAGCAAGGGCACGTCGAAGACGCGAACCCGCAAACCAGCGGCTGCGGCGCGACGTTCGGTCTCAACGCCAATCAAGGGGTGAAGGATGGCCTCGAGCCGGCGCTTTACGGTGGCGTCCGCAAACGCCATCTCGCGCATGCGCTGACGGTTCAGGCCGCCGTTTTCGTCCAGCACTTCGGCACCGAACTCGCGCTGCAAGGGCGCGATGGCAACACCGCCAGGCAAGGCAATTTCACGGGCGATCGCGTCGCTGTCGATGAGCACGGCGCCAAGTCGAACCAGTGTTTGCGCCGCGGTGCTTTTGCCGCTACCGATGCCGCCTGTCAGGCCTATCGACAAAGGTGATGCTGGGGAAAGCGGCGACAGCGGCGGCAACGATGTCATGGCGCGCGAGCTCAGGCCCAGCCGAGCCAGCCCATCACGCGCGGCGAGCCTGTGAAAAGTACAGCCAGCCCGGCCCCAGCCAAAAATGGGCCAAACGGCACGTAGCGGCCTTCGCGCAAGGAAGCATTCAGCTTCATCGCGATGCCCACCACCGCACCGATGATGCTGGAGGCCAAGATGACGGGCAGCACCATGCTCACGCCCAGCCACGCACCCAGCGCGGCCAGCAATTTGAAGTCACCGTAGCCCATTCCTTCTTTGCCGGTGGCGAGCTTGAACAACCAGTAAACCGACCACAGCGACACATAGCCTGCAATGGCGCCCCAAACCGAGGCAGACAGCGGAATCGTCCAGCCCAAGGCCGACGCCAACAAGCCTCCCCACAGCAAAGGCAACGTCAGGTTGTCGGGCAGCAAGGTGGTGTCCCAATCGATGCCGGCCAAGGCCACAAGCACCGCCACAAAGGCACACCAGAGCGCCGTGACGGGCTGCGCTCCAAACTTCCAGGCGACTGCGCCAAACAGTGCAGCAGTGATGAGTTCGATGGCCGGATAGCGCATCGAGATGGGCGCCTTGCAAGACGCGCATTTGCCACCCAAGCGCAAGTAGCTGAGCACCGGAATGTTCTCGTGCCAAGCGATGACGTGACCGCAATGCGGGCACCTCGACGCCGGTTTGCTGAGGGTCAGATCGGCCAGTTTTTCAACATTCGAAGCGGTACTTTTGGCGTCAGGTTCGACACCTAAAAGTTCAGCGCTGTCACGCTTCCAATCTCGCTCCAGCATCAGCGGCAAGCGGTGAATCACCACGTTCAGAAAGCTGCCGATGCACAGACCAAGCAAGGCCATCATCGGCACTGACAACAGCACGTCGAGCGGCGGAACCAGCCCAGGTACGGAAAAACCCAAGGGTCAAACCACCTGGCCGAGCTTGAAGATGGGCAGGTACATCGACACCACGATGCCGCCAATCAGGGTGCCCAAGATCACGATGATGAAGGGCTCCATCAAGGTCGACAAGCCTTTCACGGCTTCGTCAACTTCGTCTTCATAAAACTCGGCCGCCTTGCCCAGCATGGCGTCCAGCGAGCCCGATTCTTCGCCAATCGCGCACATCTGCAACACCATGTTGGGAAACACGCCGGTGGTTTGCATCGAGGTTGTCAACGCAGCGCCGGTGGAAACGTCTTTTTGGATCTGCGCAGTGGCGTCGGCGTACACCGCGTTGCCCGATGCGCCGCCGACCGAGTCCAGGGCCTCAACCAGAGGCACGCCCGCGGCGAACATGGTGGACAGCGTGCGCGTCCAACGCGCCACCGCCGACTTGCGCACCAGATCACCGAACACCGGAACTCGCAGCAGCAAGCGGTCCATGGCGTGCTGCATTTTTTCAGAACGTTTCCACGACTCAAAGAAAAAGTAAGCACCGCCGCCGAGGATGCCGAATATGAGGTACCAGTACTTGACGAAGAACTCCGACATGGCGATGACCATCAAGGTCGGAGCAGGGAGGTCGGCACCAAACGAGCTGAACACGTCTTTGAACGACGGAATCACAAAAATCATGATGATGGCGAGCACCACAAAAGCCACCACCATAACCGCCACCGGGTAAATCATGGCCGAGCGGATCTTGTTCTTGATGGCCATGGTTTTTTCTTGATAAACCGCCAAACGGTCTAGCAAGGTTTCCAAAATACCGCCCGCCTCACCGGCCTCGACCAAGTTGCAATAAAGCGCGTCAAAGTACAGCGGGTGCTTTCGAAACGCCGACGACAAACTCGTGCCGGTTTCGACATCAGAGCGTATGTCGGTCAGCAAGCGCGTGAGCTTCGGGTTGGGACTGCCGCGGGCGACGATGTCGAAAGACTGGATCAACGGCACGCCGGCGCGCATCATGGTGGACAGTTGGCGCGTGAAGATGGCAATGTCTTTTTGCTTGATCGACGAGCCGCCGCTCATGCGCCGCTTCTTGACTTTGGTGGTCAGGATGCCTTGGCGACGCAAACTGGCGCTGACCATGGCTTGGCCGCCAGCGCGCATTTCTCCGCGCACGGTCTTGCCGTTTTTGTCCTTGCCTTCGTACTCGAAGACGATTTCTTTGATGCTTTTTACGGCCGTTGCTGTCGCCATGGATCCTCCGAGAGCACTTCCCCCGCCGGGTTATCGGTCGAATTGTCGCTGCGTTGAATGGGTGTTACGCAAAGCGACAACTCGGCGCAATCAATCGTTGGTGCAAGACACCACTTCTTCGAGCGTGGTCAGGCCGCTGCGCACCTTGACCAGTCCTGATTGACGCAAATCGCGCACGCCTTCGCTGCGCGCCTGCTTGGCAATGTCCACCGCCGTGCCTTCAGCCAAGATGATTCTTTGAATTTCTTCTGTGATGGGCATCACTTGGTAGATGCCCACGCGCCCTTTGTAGCCGTTGTTGCACGACGAGCAGCCGACGGCTCGATATGGCTTCCAAGTGCCGTCAAGGTCGGCCTGCGTGAAGCCCGCGTTAAGCAGGGCTTCTTTCGGGTAATCGGCCGGTTTTTTGCACAGCTCGCATAACTTGCGGCACAAGCGCTGCGCGGTGATGAGCAAGACGCTGGACGCAATATTGAACGGTGCCACCCCCATGTTCAACACACGCGTCAGAGTCGTGGGCGCGTCGTTGGTGTGCAGGGTAGACATCACCATGTGACCGGTCTGCGCGGCCTTGATGGCGATGTCGGCGGTATCCAAATCGCGAATCTCACCGACCATGATGATGTCGGGATCCTGGCGCAAAAACGACTTCAGCGCCGCCGCAAAGGTGAGTCCCGCTTTGTCGTTTACGTTGACCTGGTTGACGCCGGGCAAATTGATTTCGGCTGGGTCTTCGACCGTCGAGATGTTCACTCCGGGTTGGTTCAGCAGATTCAAACAGGTGTACAACGACACGGTCTTTCCAGAGCCGGTCGGGCCCGTTACCAGCACCATGCCGTACGGACGGTGAATGCACTTCAGCAGCCGTTCACGCTCGATTTTCTCGTAGCCTAAAGCTTCGATGCCAAGCTTTGCGCTGGACGGGTCAAGAATACGAATAACTATCTTTTCGCCAAATAAGGTGGGCAGAGTGCTGACCCGAAAGTCAATAGATTTGCTGCCGAACTTGAGCTTCATGCGGCCGTCTTGCGGCACCCGGCGCTCGGCGATGTCGAGGCGTGAAATCACCTTGATCCGCGACGCCAGTTTTTCCTTGATCGCAATCGGGGGCTGGGTTATTTCACGGAGTTCGCCGTCGACCCGAAAACGCACGCGGTAGTTGTATTCGTAGGGCTCGAAGTGCAGGTCAGACGCGCGCGCATTGATGGCGTCGATCAGCATTTTTTGCAGAAAACGCACCACCGGCGCGTCTTCGACATCAGAGACGCTTTCGGCAGCTTCCTCTCGCGCCGAGGTGTCTTCGGTGATGTCGAATTCGAATTCGCTGCTGCCGCCTAAAGATTCGAGCGTTTCGTCTTGACTGGCGCTGGATTTCTCCAGAATTTTTGCCAATTTGTCGTGTTCAACGATCACCCATTCCGGTGTGAGCTGTGTCGCAAACTTGATGCGCTCTACAGCCTCTTGATCGGTAGGGTCCGCGCCGCCGATGAACAGGCGGTTGCCGCGCTTGCCCAAAACGATGATTTGATACTGCAACGCCAACTTGGCGTCCATCAAATTGTTCGGCAGACGCTGGGGGTCGATCGCACTGAGGTCCAACAGCGGCAGGGCCAGCGAGTTGGACAAGGTGTGCGCCAAGTCAGTTGGAGACACGGCGCCCGCGGCAATGACCGATGCGATGAAACTGGATTTTCTGTCCTTGGCGCTTTTGACCAAGTCTTCTGCCGCTTTGGCTGACAGTCGCCCGGCGTGTACCAACACGCGCGCCACGCCAGACAGCGCGGACTGAGGTGCGTCAGCCAGGGTGTCGATCATGCTATTGCCTCGGCAATGGCATTGTCCTTGCGGCTGTCTTCAGCGCACCTGCGGCCAGATGAAGAAGTGGAACAGTAAATACATGTCACGATGTGCAGGCTCCCCAACCGTAAGGCGACTCATGATCCCCGATCAATCGGTGCCTGTAAACCAGAGAAGACGCGTGAAGCGTTACCAATTTGCCTGATTTCGAAATTTGAGGCTTTGCCATCTCGTGGTTATGACGATCTGTCCACCGCACGCTCGCACAACTCGAGCAGAGCATCGCGGTAGGGCGACGCTGCAAGCAGATTCAAGCTGGCGCGCGCCTTGCCCGCCTCAAGCCGCGCTGCGTCACGCGTGGCTCCGATCGCCCCGGTGCGCCTGACAATTTCAACGATGTCGGCAAGACGTGCGACCTCGCCGTGTTCGATGGCGTGGCGGATCAGATCGCGCTCAGCGGGCGTGCCGCGTTCCATCGCAAGCAATAACGGAAGAGTCGGTTTGCCCTCGCGCAAATCATCGCCCACGTTCTTGCCCATCTCGACCGACGAGCCCTCGTAGTCCAGCAAATCGTCGACCAACTGAAAGGCAGTTCCCAAAGAACGCCCGTAGTCGGCACAAGCCTCCTCGACTGCCGTTTCACTTCCTGCCAAAACGGCGCCCAGTCGGGCACTTGCTTCAAACAACTTGGCGGTCTTGAAGCGAATGACCCGCAAGTAATCTGCAACTTCAAGGTCGGGGTTGTGCATGTTCATCAGCTGCAAAACTTCGCCCTCGGCGATCACGTTGGTCGCGTCAGCCAGAACCTCCAAAACGCGCATGCGGTTCAGCGACACCATCATTTGGAAGGCGCGCGAATATACAAAGTCGCCCACCAAAACACTGGCTGCATTGCCGAACAAAGCATTTGCCGTTTCGCGGCCGCGCCGCAAACCTGACTCATCGACGACATCATCGTGCAGCAACGTGGCGGTGTGGATAAATTCAACAGTGGCAGCCAGTTCAAAGCGTTCGCGTCCTTTGAAGCCCAGTGCACTTGAAAACAGCAGTACCAACAAGGGTCGGATGCGCTTGCCTCCAGCGCCAATGATGTAGTGTGAAATTTGATCTATCAACGCCACTTCCGAAGCCAAGCGTTGCTGAATGACGCCGTCCACTTCACGCATGTCGGCGGCCATGAGCGTCAAAAGCGAATTGGCAGAGGCGGGCGGGGCGGCGATGACGATAGTCACAAAATGCGATCGGTAAGTGCTGACGCGGAAGTTTCAGATTATAGGAAGCACCATGCTGACTCCCATAGAAATGCGGTGTCCGCTTGACGCTGTTCTGCGGCTCTGTCTCAGGAAGTGCGTGTCGCGTGGTACATTCCAAGGCTCTGTGCAAAACGCAGGGACTCGCGGCTGATCACAGCGCGGGTCAAAGAAGGGTGGGGCCACAGTTCCTTCGCAGCCTTGAACATCGTATGTAGACGAGAACGTCGGGTGCCAATTGATAGGCAGACGGTGTAGGAAACAAAGCAGCAAACGAAGCAGCGAAAAACATCGGCACCCGCTCAAAAATTTTTAAGTCAATCGCAAGACTCGCGGCAAGTTCGCCGGATCATATTTTGTGATCTCGAATCCAGTACGGGTCGTCGCAAGAAAGGCCAGATATATGTATGCGGTCATAAAAACCGGCGGTAAGCAATACAAAGTCGTTACGGGCGACAAGCTCAAGATAGAACAACTCGACGCAGAAGTCGGTCAAGTAATAACTATTGATCAAGTGCTCGCAGTCGGTGCGGGTGCAGAGCTCACCGTAGGCACTCCTCTAGTTGCTGGAGCCACCGTGCTTGCCACCGTGCTCTCTCACGGCAGGCACGACAAAGTCCGCATTTTCAAAATGCGCCGTCGCAAGCACTACCAAAAGCGCCAAGGTCACCGTCAGAACTACACCGAAGTGTTTGTGGGTGAAATTGTCAGCGAATCGGGCGTGTCAACAAAAGCGGCCATGGCTGCCCCTGTCGTGAAGGCCCCTCAAAAAGGTGGCAAGGACAACATCGAACTGATTGAGGGCATTGGCCCAAAAATAGCTCAAGTGCTGGCAGATAACCGCATCACGACATTCGCTGCACTTGCTAACGCTCAGCCGGCTGACATGACGGCGATGTTGAAAGCTTCTGGCGGACGCTTTGGTCTGGCCAATGCGGACAGTTGGCCCGAGCAAGCCGCGCTGCTGCGCGACGGCAAGATGGCTGAATTCAAAATTCTCACCGACGCACTTGTCGGTGGCGTAAAGAAATAAGGAGCTCTTGACATGGCACAGAAAAAAGGCGGCGGTTCCACGAGGAACGGCCGCGACTCCCAACCTAAAATGCTCGGCGTGAAAACGTTTGGCGGCCAAACAATTCCTGCTGGTTCCATCATCGTCCGCCAGCGTGGTACGAAGTTTCATCCCGGCATCAATGTGGGCATGGGGAAAGACCACACGTTGTTCGCCTTGATCGATGGGGTTGTGGCCTTCTCTGTCAAAGGCCCGCGCAATCGCTCTACCGTGAGCATCAACGCACTTTGAATTTTTCTACTGCGCACAGATGACCCCAAGCCCCGGTTCGCCGGGGTTTGTTATTTGTGCGCTGAGCATGCATAGTCATAAAAACACGCGGATCTGAAGCACCATGAAATTCGTTGACGAAGCCACCATCGACGTGGTCGCTGGCGCAGGCGGTAACGGCTGCATGAGCTTTCGGCGTGAAAAGTTCATTCCTTTTGGTGGCCCCAACGGCGGCGACGGTGGGCGAGGGGGCAGTGTGTTTGCCATGGGCGACCGCAACCTCAACACGTTGATCGATTACCGCTACGCGCGTCGGCACGAAGCGCGCAGCGGTGAAAACGGACGTGGCTCCGATCAATACGGTGCCGCCTCTGAAGATATCGTGCTGCGCATGCCGATGGGAACCATCTTGTCCGATGCAGAAACGGGCGAGGTCGTTGCCGAACTTTTGGTGCCGGATGAGCGCGTCTTGCTTGCCAAAGGTGGCGACGGCGGTTTTGGCAACTTGCACTTCAAGACCAGCACCAATCGCGCGCCTCGCCAAAAAACGCCTGGCTGGCCGGGCGAGCAGTACAAACTGAAGCTGGAACTGCGCGTGCTAGCCGATGTCGGCTTGCTTGGCATGCCAAACGCCGGCAAGTCGACGTTGATCGCTGCCATCTCTAACGCGCGACCCAAAATCGCAGATTACCCATTCACCACGTTGCACCCTAACTTGGGTGTGGTGCGGGTTGCGCCCGAGCAAAGTTTCGTGGTCGCAGACATCCCTGGTTTGATTGAAGGGGCTTCTGAAGGGGCGGGCTTGGGGCATTTGTTTTTGCGCCATTTGCAGCGCACGCATTTGCTTTTGCACCTTGTGGACTTCGCTCCGTTTGACGAAGAAATCGATCCGGTGGCACAGGCCAAGGCAATCGTTAAAGAGCTCAAAAAATACGATACCGCGTTGTTTGAGAAGCCACGCTGGATTGTTCTGAACAAGCTAGACATGGTGCCTGTTGAAGAACGCGAAGCACGTGTCAAAGACTTCGTCAAACGGTTGAAATGGAAAGGTCCGGTGTTTCAAATTTCAGCGCTGACCCGCGAAGGCTGCGAACCGTTGATACGTGCCATTTACAAACACGTGGCGTTGCTGAAAAACGTGATCCCAGACGATCCCGATCCGCGCTTTGTGTTGGGCGAAGATGCGGTTTTCGACAACACCTCAGAGTCATGAATCTCGCGTTGAAAAACGCCAGACGTATTGTCGTCAAAGTGGGCTCCAGCCTCGTGACGAATGAAGGCCGCGGGGTAGATGCTGAAGCCGTTGGGAATTGGTGTCGGCAGATGGCTGCGCTTGCGGCGCAGGGCCGCGAGGTGGTGATGGTGTCAAGCGGCGCAATTGCCGAAGGCATGAAGCGCTTGGGCTGGACCACGCGACCCAAAGAAATCCACGAGCTGCAAGCAGCCGCGGCGGTGGGTCAGATGGGCCTGGCGCAAATTTACGAAACCAAGCTTCGCGAGCACGGTATGGGCAGCGCGCAGGTGCTGCTGACGCATGCCGATTTGGCCGATCGTGAGCGCTACCTGAATGCCCGCTCGACTCTGCGGACGCTGCTGCAACTTAAGGTCATTCCGGTCATCAACGAAAACGACACTGTGGTCACGGACGAAATCAAGTTTGGCGACAACGACACGCTAGGCGCTTTGGTGGCCAACTTGGTGGAAGCCGACGCTTTGGTGATATTGACCGATCAAACCGGCTTGTACTCAGCCGATCCGCGCACAGACACCACTGCGCGCTTCGTTCACGAAGCCTCGGCCGGATCGCCCGAGCTGGAAAGAATGGCCGGTGGCGCAGGCTCCAGCTTGGGACGCGGCGGCATGATTACCAAGGTTCTGGCTGCCAAGCGCGCGGCCCGCAGCGGTGCCAGCACGGTAATCGCTTGGGGACGTGAAACCGATGTCCTTATGCGGCTGGCCCAGGGCGAGCCGATTGGCACGTTGCTCACCGCACCGACTCAAAAATTGGCTGCGCGCAAGCAGTGGCTGGCTGACCACTTACAGCTGCTCGGGGTGGTTATCGTGGACAACGGCGCTGCCGTCAAATTGAAAGAGCATGGCAAGAGCTTGTTGCCGATCGGCATGGTCGAAGTGCACGGCGAATTTCACCGCGGCGATGTTATTGCGGTCCACACCGCAAATGGCATGGAAATCGCGCGCGGTTTGGCCAATTATTCCAGCGGCCAAGCCCGTTTGATTGCGCGCAAACCGTCTGCGGAGTTTGAAAGATTATTGGGTTACACCGGCGAACCCGAAATGATTCACCGTGACAACTTGGTGCTCACCTGACACCTGCTGAGCCGCTCTAGGCTGGGTCGTCGTTGCGAATAGCTGCTGCGGGATAGACGTTTTTGTCCTCTGACTGAGGTATTAAAGGTGGCACGGGCGGGGGCATTGGCGATGACTCCAAGACACCAGTTTCTGAGTCTGGAATCGAACCCGAATTCGACCCTAAATTTTGGACAAGTTGATCGTCATGACGTTGATGCGTTCGGATGCCCGTGCGCAGATAGCGGTTTTGGTGGTTGGTGCGCGGTAGAAATCGGGCCAGTTCGGTCAAGGCCATTTGGTAAACCTCGCGCTTGAACTCAATGACCACGTCCAGCGGAATCCAGTATTCGTGCCAGCGCCAAGCATCGAATTCGGGATGATCGGTGGCGCGTAAATTCATGTCGTTGTCGCTGCCCATAAGCTGCAACAAAAACCAGATTTGTTTTTGACCTCGATAATGACCTCGGGCATCGCGCCTTATGAAATGGTCGGGCACTTCATAACGCAACCAATCGCGGGTGCGCGCAATGATGCGCACGTGCTCAGGACTGAGCCCCACTTCTTCGTGCAACTCACGAAACATCGCCTGCTCGGGCGTCTCGCCGTAATTGATGCCCCCTTGCGGGAACTGCCAGGAGTGAGTGCGGAGCCTTTTGCCCCAAAACACTTGGTTCCTTTGGTTGAGCAGAACAATGCCGACGTTGGGTCTAAACCCTTCACGGTCGAGCATAATCAACCCCAAATTTTCGTTAAAACGATTATTGCATTGGCGCTGTGGGATTCAAACCCTTGAGTTTCCCGCAAGGGCTTTCGCAAGCTTTTCTGAACACGCGTCTGACGGCGCCTGTCAAAGAACCAGCTCCGAGCCGAGCCAACCCCACGCTTTCTGCGCGTTCAACTTCTGCCCACGGGGTCCTAATTTGTATGAAAGCCTCCCAGTTTTTCATTTCGACGCTGAAAGAGGCGCCTTCTGAAGCGGAAGTGGTCAGTCACAAGCTCATGATGCGCGCCGGCATGATCAAGCGTTTGGGCCCCGGAATCTACAGCTACATGCCGATGGGGTTGCGCGTGATTCGCAAGGTCGAAGCCATCGTTCGCGAAGAGATGACGCGCGCAGGCGCGGTCGAGTTACTGATGCCTGTGGTGCAACCTGCCGAGCTGTGGATGGAGACGGGGCGCTTTGAAAAAATGGGTCCCGAACTGATGCGCGTGAAAGATCGCCATGACCGCGACTACATCATTCAGCCCACCAGCGAAGAGGTTATTACTGACATCGCGCGCCAAGAACTGCGCAGCTACAAGCAGCTTCCTAAGAATTTCTTCCATATTCAGACCAAATTTCGAGATGAACGCCGACCGCGTTTTGGGGTTATGCGCGGGCGCGAATTCACCATGAAAGATGCTTACTCCTTCGACCGTGACGTGGCCGCAGCCAGCGTCAGTTACGACAACATGTACGCCGCCTACACGCGAATTTTTGAGCGCATGGGTTTGTCCTTTCGAGCGGTGGCGGCCGATACCGGTGCTATCGGAGGTTTGCGCTCGCACGAGTTCCAAGTGATTGCCGACACTGGCGAAGACGCCGTCGTTTACTGCCCAAGCTCTGACTACGCAGCCAACATCGAATTGGCCGAAGCCTTGCCTTTGCTCGAGGCACGTGCCGCGCCATCTCAGGCTCTGGTCAAGGTGGCGACACCTGGGAAAAGCACTTGTGAGGAGGTCGCCCAATTTTTGAATCTGCCGCTAGAGCAAACGGTGAAATCACTGGTGCTCGCGACGGAAGAAAAGAACAAGGACGGTGAAATCGTCAAAGTAGTCGTGTGGCTGTTACTGGTGCGAGGTGACCATGCGCTGAATGAAGTCAAAGCCAGCAAATTGCCGGGCCTGAAAGCGGGCTTTCGCTTTGCGACGGCAAGCGAGATTGAAGATCATTTCGGCAGCAAGCCGGGCTACTTGGGTCTGCTGGGCGTGAAAAAGTCAGTTCGGGTGGTGGCCGATAGCACCGTGGCGCTCATGGCCGATTTCATCTGCGGGGCGAATGAAGAAGGCTTCCACCACACCGGCGTCAACTGGGTCCGCGACCTGCCCGAGCCTGAACTTGTGGCCGATATTCGCAACGCCGTGGAAGGCAACCCATCGCCCGACGGCAAAGGCATTTTGGCAATTCAGCGCGGCATCGAAGTAGGCCATGTTTTTTTATTGGGCACGCGCTACAGCGAAGACATGAAGGCCACTTACCTGGACGAAACAGGCAAGCCGCAGCTGATGCAAATGGGCTGTTACGGCATCGGTATCACGCGGATTTTGGGTGCCGCCATTGAGCAAGGTCACGACGCGCGGGGCATCGTGTGGCCGGTTGCATTGGCGCCGTTCAGCGTGGTGCTTTGTCCTATCGGTTACGACCGGTCCGCCGAGGTCAAGGCGGCGGCTGACCGACTGCACGCTGAGTTGCAAGACGCGGGCATCGATGTGATGTTGGACGACCGTGGTGAACGGCCGGGTGCCATGTTTGCAGATTGGGAATTGGTGGGCGTTCCGCACCGCATCGTCATCTCTGAGCGAGGCTTGAAAGAAGGCCAGCTCGAATACCAAGGCCGTCGCGATCCGGCCCCCAGCGTCGTGGCTTTGCCTGATTTGCAGATCTGGTTGAAGGCCAAACTCAGCGCATGAAAGACGGGGAAGAAGCGGTCGCCAACGGGCGACGCGCTTGGCTGCTGGGCGCAGCCGCTTCGGTTGCCTCAATGCTGCCGTGGCAAGCTGCGCATGCGGGTTCGCAAGTCGAAGAGCCTTTGGCCAATTCAGTGAGGTCAGCGCTTTCGGCGGCAGTGCTTGACAGCGCACCACCCAAGCCGTCGTTCGACACGATGGATGAGCGCTTGGTTTACCTGCGATGGCTGGGTGCCATGAGCGACCGTTTGAAAAAGAAACACACAGAGCACCTCACCCGCATCGACTTCCTGGAAGCCGTTTGGTACGAGAGCAAACGCAAAGGCCTTGACCCGTCACTGGTGCTGGGATTAATTCAGGTAGAAAGTGGATTTCGCAAGTACGCCATCAGCAGTGCGGGCGCGCGCGGATACATGCAGGTGATGCCGTTTTGGGCGCGTTTGATTGGTGATGGTGACGCCAGCCGCTTGTTCCACATGCAAACCAATTTGCGCTTCGGCTGCGTCATTCTGCGCCACTATCTTGACATCGAGCGCGGTGATTTGTTCATGACCTTGGGCCGCTACAACGGCAGCCGGGGCCGCGCCGAATATCCCAATTTGGTGTTCGGCGCACGCAAGGCCTGGGACCACAAAGCGGCCTGACGAATCTGTCGAAATCGCCTCTCAAGCCGCTCCTGCTTCTGCAAATTCTTCAGGCGGGCGTGCCCAACACCTGTTGCAATTCCCCGGCTTGATACATCTCGGTCATGATGTCCGACCCTCCGACGAACTCACCGTTCACGTACAGCTGCGGGATGGTGGGCCAGTCTGAATACTGCTTGATGCCTTGGCGCACGCCTTCGTCTTCGAGCACGTTGACGGTTTTCAAATCTCCGACTTGACAAGATTTCAAAATTTGAATGGCGCGACCTGAAAAGCCGCACTGCGGAAACTGCGAGGTGCCTTTCATGAAAAGCACCACGCGGTTGGATTTGACGAGTTCGTCGATGCGTTGTTGAGCGTCGCTCATGGTCTGGCCTTTTATTTGCTGATGAGAAGCCGCAAGCTTAAACGAGCAGATCGCCCGGGGTCGCAGAAACCACAAATCTCAGTGTGCTCAACCGTGCGCTCAGAACGAGTAACTTACGCCCAGTTGCAACACCGGCGACACGCGCATTTCGCGCAGTGTGTCGTCCAAGCTTTGGCCGCCGCCGAGCACACGGCCCAGTTTCACGGCCGAGCCAGGGTTCAGTGCCATCACTCCGACGTCCGCAGTGAACCCCCAACCGCCTTTCGTTGAAATGCCGCTGTAGCCAAAGCCGAAGTAGGGAACGGCGTTGGACTCAGAGGCGGCTTGATCTGTCGTGACTGCGTTTGCGCCGCGCAAATCGACGCTGAAACCGCGCGCGTTTCCCGCCAAAGTTGCAGCGTTGACCGACGGGTAGCCTGCACTGCGCGGTCCAACGAGCAAGCCGCTGGTGGCTCGAAAGCCGCCACCCAGCAGGTCGGTCAATGCACTGATCGGATTGCGCGCACCAGTGTGATCACTCAAGCGGTGACCACCGCTGCTGCCAAAATAGTAGTCACCCATCACTCTGACGCTGCGAAGCGTCAAACCGCCACCTGCTCCTGAATATTTCTCGGTTGGCAACCCAGAATTCAACAAGTTATTTGGCGATCCGGCCCCCAGCAAGATGCGACCTTGCCATCGCGGTGCCGTGGTCAACCCTTCGCCCTCGCCTGCGTACGCAGCAGGTCCGGTAAACAGCGCAAAAGCAGCGGTCAGTAACAAGATGGGCGCTTGCATGGAGGTCTCCTGAAGCAGGGTGAAATCTTGCTCGAGTTCATCCTACGCCTGACGCTGCGGCTTGTACCGCCTGTTTGAGGCCTAAAGCCAGTGCTATTGACTCATACGCTGCAGCGCTGGCCGGTCTCGCATCGCGCCACCCGTGAAATCAGACTTGACCTCCGGAGCACCTTTCGTGGCCTGCCAAGTCGAGGCGGCTTTGCACAGCGCACAGGCCGCTTTGTTGCAAAAGCGCCTGCACTGCCGTCGATTGTTCGTGCCCGTGTTCCATCAGGAGCCATGAGTTTTCAAACAAGTGAGCGCCCGCACCTTTTACGATTTCTCGCAAAGCATCCAGTCCGTCAGGCCCCGATGTCAACGCCATGACGGGCTCAAAGTGCAAGGCAGCCATGTGCGGGTCGTTATCTGCGATGTAGGGCGGGTTGCTGATGGCCAGATCAAAGCGCTCTGTGCCCAAGGCCCGCCACCAGTGGCTGTTCAGGAATCGAACCTCCAAATTCAAAGCAGCTGCATTGCGCCGCGCCACTTGCAAAGCCTCGGGGCTGGCGTCCAACGCAGTGACTTGGGCGCGCGGGCAGGCGTGTTTGACGGCCAGCGCGATGGCGCCGCTTCCGCACCCTAAGTCGACTACGCGTGGTGCTGCATGCGCCGACAACTCGGTGCGCAACACCTCGAGTGCCCACTCCACCAGCACCTCGGTATCGGGACGCGGCACCAGCACATGTGCATTGACGTGCAGGTTCAAGCCGTGAAATTCTCTGGCACCCAACAGATAGGCCAAGGGCTCGCCCGCTTCGCGGCGTGTCAGGAGCTCCAAAAACTCGGCTTGTTGGGCAGACGGCAGCGTGGTGTCGTTGTGAGCGATCAGCCAGGTGCGACTGCGATCCGCGCAAAAAGCCACGAGCAATTGCGCGTCCAAGGCGTCGACACCGCGGTCTCTGGCGCCGCGCAGGAGCTCACTGATTTGAAGCGCGCCCACTTGAAGCGGGCTCAAGCGTCGCCGCTCTCTAAGGTCGCCAGTTGCTCGGCCGCTTGTGCAGCTTGCAGCGCGCCGATGACCTCACCCAAATCGCCTTCCAAAATGGATTGCAGTTTGTACAGCGTAAGGTTGATGCGGTGGTCCGTAAGGCGACCCTGCGGAAAGTTGTAGGTGCGGATGCGGTCGCTGCGGTCGCCGGTACCGATCAAACCCTTGCGTGTGGCGGCGTCTTTGGCAGCGCGTTCGCTGCGGTCTTTTTCGCGGATGCGCGCCACTAAAACCGACATCGCTTTGGCTTTGTTGCGGTGCTGCGAGCGGTCGTCCTGACATTCGGCCACCGTGCCGGTGGGGATGTGAGTGATGCGGATGGCGCTGTCGGTTTTGTTGACGTGTTGACCGCCTGCGCCGCTGGCGCGGAAGGTGTCGATGCGCAAATCTGCCGGGTTGAGCTGAATTTCTTCTGTCTCGTCGGGTTCGGCCAACACCGCCACGGTGCAGGCGCTGGTGTGAATGCGGCCCTGGGTTTCAGTGGTTGGCACGCGTTGCACGCGATGGCCGCCGGACTCGAATTTCAAGCGCGCGTAAACGTCTTTGCCTTCCACGCGAAACACCACTTCTTTGTAACCACCGAGGTCTGAGTCGCTTTGTGACATCACCTCGGTGCGCCAGCCGCTGCGCTCCGCATGGCGCAAATACATGCGCGCCAAATCGGCTGCAAACAGCGCCGATTCATCGCCGCCAGTGCCGGCGCGGATCTCGATGAAGGCGTTGCGCGAGTCGTCCGGATCGCGTGGCAACAGCGACGCCTGCAGCTCGGCGTGCAGTCCGTCCATGTCGGCCTGAGCCTGAGCGATTTCTTCCTTGGCCATGTCGGCCATCTCGGGCATCGTCGGGTCGTCGAGCATGGCGCGCGCGGCCTCGCGGTCATGCTCACGCTGCACAAATCGCTGGTAGCGCTCAACCACCCACTGCACTTCGGCATGTTCGCGGGTGAGCTCGCGATAGCGCTTCATGTCGGCTGCCACGCCGCCGTCGGCAAGGCTGGCGTCCAGCTCGGCCAGGCGCATGACGAGGCGGTCGAACTGTTGGCGAAGGGAGTCTTTCATGGCGGTGGGCGCTTGGCCGGATATCAGCGGGACTGCAACTTGAAGGTGCAGTGAGTCCAAACGTGAACTCGAACTGCAAGATTTACCCGCCGCCGTCAGGCACTGACCACAGCGCGGCGAGCTCAGTCAGCGTCGCTAGTGGCTGCCGCCGTCGTATGGGCCGCGTCGGGTGGTGCCGCGCAGGAACAGTTTGGACACCGTTTGCGCCAGCTCGTTGCGGTGTTCGCCGTCGGCTGCGTGCAACTCTGCCATCGTGCCGTGAAGCATTTTTTGGGTCAAGCCGCGCGACAAGATTTCCAGCACGGCGTCGACATCTTCGCCTTTGGCCAACAGCTTGCGCGCGCGTGCCAATTCGGCGGCGCGCCAGCCGTCGGCCTGCGCATTCAAAGCCTGAATCAAAGGCACCGAGCCGCGCTGGTCCAGCCAATGAACAAAGCCCTGAACGCCAGTCTCGATGATGGCTTCGGCCTGCTGAACCGCCGCTTGGCGCTTCTCGCCGGCGGTTTGCACCAGCGTTGAAAGGTCGTCCACCGTGTACAAATAAACGTCCGACAAGCGTGCGACTTCGGGTTCGATGTCGCGCGGCACGGCCAAGTCGACCATGAAAATGGGGCGCCGCTTTCGGGCTTTCAAAGCACGTTCAACAGCGCCCAATCCAATCAGCGGCAGGGCGCTGGCAGTGCACGAAATCACCACATCAAACTCATGCAGGCGGCCGGGCAAGTCGGCCAGGCGCATCGCCTCGCCGGCAAAGCGCGTGGCCAGCGCCTCGCCGCGCTCCAGCGTGCGGTTGGCAATGGTGATGCCGCTCGGGTTTTTGGCTGCGAAGTGCGTGGCGACCAACTCGATCATTTCGCCGGCCCCGACAAACAGCAACTTCAGCTGCGCCAAGTCTTCGAACAGTTGAGAGGCCAAATGCACCGAAGCGGCGGCCATGCTCACCGAGTGCGAGCCAATTTCGGTCGAGGTGCGCACTTCCTTGGCCACCGCAAATGAGCGCTGGAACATCTGGTGCAAGGTGGAGCCCAACGTGCCAGCCGAGTCGGCTTCGCGAACCGCCTGCTTCATCTGACCCAAAATTTGCGGTTCGCCCAGCACCATGGAATCTAGCCCGCTTGCCACTCTGAAGGCATGGCGCGCTGCCTCGCCACCTTCCAGCACATAAGTGTGGTGCTGCAGCGTTCCGCCACCCACGCCACCCACGCCTGCCAGCCATTCCATGGCCGGTGCCACCAATCCTGCGTCGGCACCCACATACAACTCGGTGCGGTTGCAGGTGGAGACCAAGGCCGCTTCGGGGGCGCGTTCCAGCTTTTGGCGAAACGCCTGCAAAGTGGGCGCCAGTTGATCCGGTGCGAAAGCAAACCGCGCCCGCAAATCCAAGGGTGCGGTGGTGTGGTTCAGGCCAACAGCAAAAACGCTCATCCTCTAATTATAAAATTTCGCAAAGACCTTCGCAGAGGTTTATCCCGTGCATCTTGGCAATGAACGGCTCGATGTTGCTGGCACCCCGAAAAACTTATGAGAACCGCACCCATGGGTCCGTTGGACGCGCTGTGGCATTTGGCCAATTTATTCGCTCCCGCATTCAGTCTGGGACTGATATCGGCAATTTTTGCCAAGCTGGTTTGGCGACGCTCGCTGGCCGGGCAACGCTGGCAGCGTCTGGCGGGTTGGGCGGTGTGTGCGGCCACGGCAGCATGGCTGGGAGGACTGCTTTTCTTCGGCCGTGACGGCAAGATGGTCGGCTACGGTTTGATGGTGACGTCGTGTGCGCTGAGCTTGTGGTGGGCAGGGTTTGCGGCCAAACGCTGACCTGATCAGTACCGGCATCCCAAACCCCAAGCCCGTCACTGCTGGGAAGCTTCCCCAGCAAGCACGATTTCAGCGCGCAGCGAATGACCGCGCGACTCGGTGATGGTCACGTCGACCAGTTCACCCTTGAGGCGACGCGCGCCTTTGAAGTTGACGACGCGGTTGCACTCGGTGCGCCCCGCCAACTCGTTGGGGTCTTTGCGCGAAGCCCCTTCCACCAACACTTTTTGCACGCTGCCCACACGTGCGGCGCTGATGCGTTTCACGTTCGCATCGATCACGCTCTGCAGATGTTGCAGACGTTTCAGCTTCACATCTTGCGGTGTGTCGTCGGGCAAATTGGCAGCCGGCGTGCCAGGGCGTTTGCTGAACACGAAGCTGAAGCTGAAGTCGAAATCCAACTCATGGATCAAGCCCATCATGCGTTGGAAATCGTCCTCGGTTTCACCGGGAAAGCCGACAATGAAGTCGCTCGACAAGCTCAAATCGGGCCGAATGGCGCGCAGCTTGCGCACCGTGCTTTTGTATTCCATCGCGGTGTAGCCGCGCTTCATGGCCATCAGGATTCTGTCGCTGCCGTGCTGCACCGGCAGATGCAAATGACTCACCAGTTGAGGCACGCGGGCGTACACGTCTATCAGGCGCTGCGTGAATTCATTCGGGTGGCTGGTCACGTAGCGGATGCGCGCAATGCCGGGCGTCTGCGCCACGTGCTCGATCAACAGCGCGAAGTCGGCAATCTCTGATGTGTGGCCCATCGTGCCTCGGTAAGCGTTCACGTTTTGGCCAAGCAGCGTCACCTCTTTGACGCCTTGCGCAGCGAGATGGGCGATCTCTTTGAGCACGTCGTCAAACGGGCGCGACACCTCTTCACCGCGCGTGTACGGCACCACGCAGTAACTGCAATATTTAGAGCAACCTTCCATGATCGACACGAAAGCCGTGGCACCTTCCACTCGCGCAGGCGGCAGGTGGTCGAACTTTTCAATCTCCGGGAAGCTGATGTCGATTTGCGGGCGACGCTCGCTGATGCGCTGCTTCAGCAGTTGAGGCAAGCGGTGCAAGGTTTGCGGCCCGAACACCACGTCGACATACGGCGCGCGCTCAATGATGGCCGCGCCTTCCTGGCTGGCCACGCAACCGCCCACGCCGATCAAAACGCCTTTGGCTTTGAGGTGCTTGACGCGGCCCAGATCACTGAACACTTTTTCCTGCGCTTTCTCGCGCACCGAGCAAGTGTTGAACAAAATCAAGTCGGCCTGCTCGACGTCGGTGGTCGGCTCGTAGCCCTGGGCTGCGTGCAAAACATCGGCCATCTTGTCCGAGTCGTATTCGTTCATCTGGCAGCCAAAGGTTTTGATGAACACCTTTTTGCTTGGCGTTGCCGCCGTGGGCAGCGCGCCCACGTCAGCGTTCACGGCTTGCTCCATGTCTGCGCGCCGAAATCGAATTCCCACTTCTCCATTTCGATGGGTGTGCGCGGCCATGGTCGTTTGGCGGCTTCTTCCGATGTCAGGATCCACACGTCCTTGACTTGGCCCGCGCCGTCCAACGTGTAGTGGACGAGCAGCTTCGCACCCGTCAGTCCACCTGACATTTGCAGCAGGTTGTTTTGGCCGCGGATGCGCACACCGGGTGACAGCGTGGTGGCCACGCCGTTGACCTTGGCCTGCGGAAGGTCACCCACCACCAGCTCGCCGCGCAATGCGTTGGGCGGGAAATTGCGTTGCACCTGAGCCAGGCAGGGCAAGCTGAAGAAAAACGCCAAGGTGGCGGCTGAAAGCGCAGATGCACAGCGGTACATGGTGTTTTCCAGTGGCTGTAAAAAAGTAAGTTGGATCGCCGT
>JBBRGA010000035.1:0-24606 GCA_038241115.1 Burkholderiales bacterium
GTCGCATCAACCGCACGCTGGCGTTGCTGCCCGACTCGGTGCTGGCCGACACGCCGCTGAAACCCATCGAAACGCTGGTGATCGCCCCCAGCCAACGCCTGGACGACATCGCCGCGCGCCATTTGGGCAGCCTGCCGACTGCAGTGCGGGCGCTGTTGCGCGGGGTGGGCGTGAGCGGCCAAGGCACGCAAGCGCGCGGCTCGGCCTTGGCGAGCTACCTGCTTTTCGAGGCCCCGTACACCCGCGAATTGATGGCACTCGGCGAATCCGACACCTTGGCGCGCAAGGACGAAGTACTGCAGTTTTTTGGCTGGCAGCCGGCGCCACCTTCATCCGAGGCGCCAAACAACCCGCGCCCCGCCGAGTTGGACATTTGCCTGACGTGACACCGAGGAAATGCGGCGGTGTGCCAAGCCGCCTGAGACGAATCGGCGCACAGCGCTTCAGGTCGGCGATGCTGTAATCGAGCCTGTGAGCACCGCACCAGCCCCTGAGTCCGCCTGGACCCGCCCGCGATCCGTCTTGTTGCTGTTGGCCGTGTGGCTGCTGGCCACTTTGGGCGTGCGGCCTTTGCTATTGCCCGACGAGGGTCGCTACGCCAACGTGGCGCGCGACATGTACCTTGGCTTGCTCGGCCAGCACGGCTCGCCCGGCGACGGCTTGGTGCCGCTGCTCAACGGCCTGCCGTTTTTCCACAAGCCGCCGCTCCTGTATTGGCTGGACATGCTGGCCATGGCCGCCCTGGGCGTGAACCAGTTCAGCGCCCGCTTCGCGCCTTTTGTGGGTGCCTGGGTGATGGGCGCAGCGGTGTTCATGGCCGTGCGGCGTTGGCATGGCGCAGCCGCGGCGCGGGCCACCTTGCTGGTGCTGGCCACCTGCCCGTTCTTCTTCATTGGCGGCCAATACGCCAACCTTGACATGCTGGTGGGCGGCCTGATCAGCGCCACCGTGTTGGCCTTTGCGCGGGCCGTGGACGACGGCGCGCGCAGCCTGCGCTGGACGCTGGCGGCGTGGGCCTTGGCAGCAGCGGCAGTATTGGCCAAGGGCTTGATTGGCTTTGTGCTTCCGGCCTTGGTGATCGCACCGTGGCTGCTGGCGCAGCGCCGCTGGCGCGACCTGCTGTGGCTGTTGCACCCGCTGGGACTGCTGCTTTTTGTGGCACTGGCGCTGCCGTGGTTTGCTTTGATGCAGCTGCGCTATCCGGGCTTTTTTGACTACTTCATCATGGAGCAGCACTTTCGCCGCTTTGCCCAAGCCAGCTTCAACAACGTGCATCCGGTGTGGTTCTACGTGGCGGTGTTGCCGCTTCTGAGCTTGCCTTGGAGCGGCTGGCTGCCTGCTTTATTGACCAAGCTGGTCCGCCGATGGAGCGGCTTCAGCGCAAGTGATCGCTCACGTTGGAGCCTGTGGCTGTGGTGGCTCGTGGCGGTGATCGGTTTTTTCAGCCTGCCCAGCTCCAAATTGGTGGGCTACGCGCTGCCTGCTTTGGCGCCGTGGTGCGCGGTGTTGGGCGTGGCGGTTGCCGAGTCGCAGCGGCTGTCGAGGTGGACATTGGCGCTTGCCGTGGTCACCTGCCTGGGGTTGGTTTTGCTGCTGTCCAGCCCGGCCGCCATGACCGCCTTGAAGCTCAAGCCGCCCACCTCATCGAAAGCCGTGGCGGCCACGCTGGCCGCACAAATGAGCACGGGCGACCGCGTGGTGTTCGTTGATGAAATGTTCTACGACTTGCCGTTTTATGCCGGCCTGCGGCAGCCGCCCGTGGTGGCCAGCGACTGGGCTGACCCGAAGGTGCCGCTGCGCGACAACTGGCGCAAAGAGCTGTTCGATGCGGCCCGCTTCGACCCGGCGCGCGGGCGCGAATTGCTGTGGCCACTGGACCGTTTGAATGAATTGACCTGTGGCGAAGGGACGGTTTGGTTTGTGCTGAAAGCGTCCAGCTTGCCGCGCATGGCCGGCGTGCCAACCGCCGCCCTTGTGCCAACCGCCACCAACATGCCCACGGCCGCCAACGTCTCCAACCAAGGCGACGTTCAATTGATGCGCGCACCGGGCCGCCCGTGCCCTGAACGCCCCGGACGCCCTCAACGTTCCTTCACCTTGCCGAGCGGCCAGTAGGCGATGACCCGCTTCTTCCGCTATGCCGCCGTGGGCGCCGTTGCCACTGCCGGGCACTACGCAGCGTTGACGGCGCTGGTCGAGTGGGCTCAGTGGCCCGCCTGGATCGCCTCCGGTGTGGGCGCGGCCCTCGGCGCGCAGCTGGCCTTCTTGGGCAATCGCCAGTTCACCTTTGAATATCAAGGCGCTGGCCGCAGCGCGGTTACGTCCGCGTGGCTCAAGTTCATGGGCACGGCAGCTTTGGGCGCGCTGCTTGGCATGGCCATCGTCGCGTTGGCAGTGGCCGCCGGTGCTCACTATCTGGTGGCACAGGTGTTGGCCACGTTGTGCGGTTTGGTGGTGACCTATGCGGTCAACCGGCACTGGACCTTTGCTTGAGTGTTCACCCGAACACGGAACCCAGGCCCACGTGGGCAGCGTCCAAATCGTCTTCAAAAGCCGCGCTCGACAGATAAGCCAACTCACGCAACCGGGCACCCGCAATTGCATCGGGCTGATGATCGGTGGCGCCGGGGTGGCAAAAAAGCAGGCCTCCTTCAAGCGGCAAATGGGCCAACCAGCCTTGCATCAGGACGCGGTAGTTGACCGCCTCGAAGTCATAAACGCCCAGCAACCATCGGTTGTGCCGGATGCTGTGGCGTTGCAGCAAACGCTCCAGCGTCATCCCACCCGTGCGGGCAATCAGGGCGCGCTTGAGTCCAAAGCCCGGGCCGAGCAAGCGCGCCGTGCTGCGCACAGCCACATCGGTTTTCATGTCGAGCACAGCGCGCACAAAAACGTCACGCACCACCGGCAAGTGGTGAACATGCTGATGGCCATCGACGTGGTCTGGCCACTGCCCCGCGCCGTCGGTGAAGGCGTGGAGTTGCGCCGCAAATTCTGCGACCAGCGCCTGCTCGGGCAGGCGGCGTGCATGCGCGCTGAGGATCAACCGCGGCAAGGTCGGAAAACGCGGCCAGTGCCTGCGCAACTCAGGGCTCAGCGGCGCGCCTTCGGTCAGGTTGAAATGCAGGCCACGCAAAACATGCGGCGGCAATGTCCGCAACATGGGGGCCAAGGACGGCCACTGTGCGCTGCTGCTCAAGCACGAGGTGGACGACAAGCGCCCCGAATGCGCCAAACCGGCGATGCCTTCCGAGATGCCGGGCGACTGCCCGAAGTCGTCGGCGTTGAGCATCAATTTGCGCACCGGCCCGGGCGCGGCCTGAAGATTTGAGGCGGTCAAAGCTCCACCGGCGGATGGATGGCACCGGTGCCGGCCTCTTGGCCAACGATGTAGACGGGGCGCTGCTTGACCTCGTCAAAAATGCGGCCGACGTATTCGCCCAAGATGCCGATGGACAGCAACTGCACGCCGCTGAAAAACATCACGCTGCACACCAAGGTGGCCCAGCCGGGCACGTTGGCACCATAGACAAAGTACTCGATCACAAACCAGAACGCCAAGGCGATCGCAAACAGCGCGACGATGGCGCCGGCGCCGCTCCACAAACGCAGCGGCGCATTGGTGAAAGCGGTCACTCCGGTGAAGGCCAGACGTGACAGGCTGCGCAGCGAAAACGTACTGGCTCCCGCGTGGCGTTCGGCTGGCACATAAGGAATGATGACGTTGGTGAAGCCCACCCAAGCGTACAAACCCTTCATGAAACGGTTGCGCTCGGGCAGGGATTTCAGCGCCTCCACGACACGCCGGTCCATCAGGCGAAAGTCGCCCGCGTCGACCGGAATTTTCACGGCCGAATTTCGGTTCACGAGGTGATAAAAAATCGCCGTGCCCAAGCGTTTGGGCCAGGACTCGTCGAGACGCGACGCGCGCGCCGCACACACCATGTCGGCGCCCTCGTGCCAGGCCTTCAGCATCTCGGGCACCAAGGAGGCGGGGTGCTGCATGTCTGCGTCCATCAGCAGCACGACATCGCCTTGGGCGCGGTCGATGCCCGCCGTGAGTGCGGCTTCTTTGCCGAAATTGCGCGACAAACCCACGTAGCGCACACCGGGTTGATGGGTCCAGCGGGACAACTCCAATGCCGTGGCATCACGGCTGCCGTCGTCCACCACGATGACTTCCCAGCGCGGTGTGAGCGATGCCAGTTGCGCCGTCAAGCCTGTCAACAGCAGGTGCAAGTTGTCGGCCTCGTTGAACGCCGGAACCACGCAACTCATGGAGGGCTGGGCGGGTCGTGCGGGCTGCGTCATGGCGAGTGGCGCGGGGTGTGGCGTGACGTGTGGCGTGGCCTGCGACGCCGCCGAAGAAGCTGCCGAATTCGCGGAGGGCGACGCCGCCGCCAGCGCATTGAAAAGTCGAGGCTCAGTCATGTCGTGCGGTGTGTTGAAGACTGAAATGTACGGGCTGGACAGGGCGCTGGCTCTATAAAAACAGCGCCCTCACCGCGCCTAACGCGGCGCAGCAGGCGATCAGCTTGATGACACCCACTTGGTAGCGAATCAAGGCAACGGCGCACACCCCGCCGATCAACGCCGCCAGCATGTCGAATGGCCCGCCCCAACCTTCAGGCCACAGCGCGTGCAGCGCGAAAAACATGGCCAGGTTCACGATGACACCGACCACCGCTGCGGTGATGGCCGTCAATGGGGCGCTGAAGTGCAAGTCGCCGTGCGTGGCTTCGATCACCGGTCCACCGATCAGAATGAACAAGAACGAAGGTAAAAAAGTGAAGAACGTGACCACACACGCGGCAGCTGCGCCGGCCCACAGCAAGTGCTCCGGGCCGAACATCGGCAGCTTGTGGCCGCCTAAAAAGCCAACAAACGCCACCACCATGATGAGCGGGCCGGGAGTGGTTTCGCCGAGGGCCAAGCCGTCCATCATCTGCGGCGCGCTCAGCCAGCCGTAATCCGTCACCGCGCCTTGAAAGACGTAAGGCAACACGGCGTAGGCGCCACCAAAGGTGAACAGCGCGGCCTTTGTGAAAAACCAGGCCATTTGCGTGAGCACGCCCTGCCAGCCAAACGCGGCCGCCAAGCCACCCAGGCTCGCTGCCCAAAGTACCAGACCGATCACCGCGACCCGCAACAAACGACCGCGTGAAAAGCGTGCATGCGCTGGCGTGGGGGTGTCGTCGTCAATCACGGCGGGGCTTGCTGGGCTCACAGACTTGCCCGCGTGCGCCGGGCTGGCGCGAAACCAGCCAGGAACCCAACGATGACCGAGTGCGCCCAAACCGCCGGCCGCCAAAACGATCCAGGGAAAAGGCAGCTTGAAGAAAAAAATAGCCGTGAATGACGCCGCTGCCAGGCCCCACAAGACCAGGTTCTTCAAGGCACGCGAGCCGATGCGCCACGCCGCAAACAACACAATCGCCACCACCGCAGGTTTGACGGCCCACAGCACGCCCGCCACGGCCGGCGTGTTGCCGTAACTCACATAAATCATCGAAAGCGCAATCAGCACGAACAGTGAGGGCAACACGAACAAAGCGCCTGCTGCGATGCCGCCGCGCACGCCGTGCATCAACCAGCCGATGTAGGTGGCCAGCTGCTGAGCCTCGGGCCCGGGCAGCAGCATGCAGAAGTTGAGCGCGTGCAGGTAGCGTTTCTCGGAAATCCAGCGCCTGCGCTCCACCAGCTCCTGGTGCATCAAAGCAATTTGACCCGCCGGGCCGCCAAAGCTGATGAAGCCCAGCTGCAGCCAAAAGCGCAGCGCTTGTGAAAAACCGGGGGCGAGTGGCGGTGTGGCGGGCGCTTCTTGCATGGCACCTATTTTCGGGGACAAACCTGAAAACACGGCCGGCGGGGTGCGACCAAAGAAGTACTGGAAAGGCCGTGCGCTCAGTGCGGTTCAGTCGACGCTGAGCACCTGGCCTGCTTGCAGCGCATGCACGCGGTGCGGCGTTTGAAGTTGGCCAATCTGGCGCATCACGGCTTCTACTTCACCGGGTTTGATGTGGGTGATGTGGACATCGACGCTGCCCTCAATTTGCTGCAGTTCAGCGTCAAGCGCCGCGGGATGCAAGTGTCGACTGATGCGTGCCAGATCGGTTTCTTCGTCGCTGAACGCGGTCTCTATCACCAAGTGCGCGAGCTTGCGACCGCGCAGACGCCGCCACAGCGCGGGGTTGGGGCCGGTGTCTCCGGTGAAAACCCACCAAGCGCCTGCGGGCCTGCTCTGCACCGCAAAGCCCACGGCCGGTACCGTGTGCGCAGCCTCGACCACCTGCACCGTCAAACCGGCCAGGTGAAGCGTGTCACCAACTTCGAACGGATGCAGCGCCAGCACCGGCGCACTGGCGCTGGGCAAGCGCGTGAAATCAGGCCAAATCACGCCATTGAAAACATGGGTACGCAGCGCAGCCAAGGTGGCCGGCAGCGCGTGAACGCCAATCGGTGGGCGGCCTTGCGCAGTTCGCACGCGCATGACGCTGTCGGCCAGCAATGCGATCGACACGATATGGTCGAGATGGGAATGGCTGACAACGATGTGCTCGACCTTCACCAGCTCGTCCAGGGTGAGGTCGCCCACGCCTGTGCCTGCATCCACAAGCACCGATTCGTCAAGTAAAAACGAGGTGGTTTTACAGCCAGCAGCGATGGCGCCGGAGCAGCCGAGTACACGAACTTTCATGCGTTTATGGTGACGCCATCAAGTGGCCCGTGCAAGCGGCCTAGTTCTCACTTCCGCCTGACTTCGCGAGCGCAGCACGGGCATTTGCACGCAATCGGCCGAGCATGTGCAAGTCGAGGCAACGCTCAACTTTGAATGAACTGCATCTGCGTGCCCGCGAGTTCAATGACGTCACCGCTTTTCAAGCTCACGGTTTCGCCCATCAACGGGTTGCCGTTGACGGTCGGGCGCATGGCGCCTTCGACGTGCGCCAGCACATAGCCGCTCGGGCGTTTGGTGATCGAGGCCACTTGCACGCCAGGTTTGCCCACCGTGGTGACGACTTTGGTCAACTGAACTTCACGACCGGCAGCAGCGCCGTTAAGCACCCTGATGACACCGGGATGCGTGGAAGAACCCAAAGAACCGAAACCCGAGGTGGAGCCCAGACCCGGTACCGAAGCGCCGACTTGGCCGACCACCGCACCCGGTTTCAAGATCATGGTCTTTTCGTAGTCATTGCCGTCGTCGACGATGTACTTGATCTTGTATTTGCCGATCTCGACCGTGTCGTTGTGGGCCAGCAATTGTTTTTTGACGGCCTTGCCGTTGATGTAGGTGCCGTTGGTGCTGTTCAGGTCTTCGATAAAAACATCGGCACCCACCATTTGCAACACGGCGTGCTCGCCGCTGACGGCCAGGTTGTCAATGACGATGTCGTTGTACGGACGGCGGCCCAAGGTCGTTTTGTCCTTGGTGATTTGCACTTCTTTGATCACCACGCCGTCCAGCGACACCACCAGTTTGCCCATGCTTGCCCCCAATGACTCAATCAGAAATCTATTTGCTTTGATCGCGCGCTTTGCGAGCGCCGACCCGTCACTTGCGGAAGGGCCACCAAGACCGGCCGCCCGTACCGCTGCCGCTGGCGCGAGCCAGTATCACCGAAATATTGTCTTTTCCACCCGCATCATTTGCCGCATCGATCAAGGCACCGGCCGCGTCGCTGAGCGATTCGCTAGCCTGCAAAAGTTGCGAGATGCTTTCGTCGTCCAGCATGTCTGACAGCCCGTCCGAGCACAGCAAATAAACGTCGCCCGGCATGACCTCGTGCGCATGGGTTTCCAGCAACACGGTGTCTTCGACGCCCACGGCGCGCGTGACCAAGTTCTTGTTGGCCGAAAACGCCGCTTGCTCGACTGTGATCAGTCCTGCATCGATCTGTTCTTGCAGCAAAGAGTGATCGTGGGTAATTTGCACCAGCCGTCCCCCGCGCAGCCGATAACCGCGCGAATCGCCCACGTGGCCCAAGAACAGGCGACTGTCCCGAAACACGGCCACCACCAAGGTGGTTCCCATGCCAGCGTACTGCGGATTGGAATTTGCGGCGTTGAAAATGGCCCGGTTGCCGTTGTCCACACAAATGTCCATCGCACGCTTGAAGTCGCTGTCCAGCGCCGTGCCCGATGCCTCGCGCAACCAGCGGCCAAGTTCGGTGGTGATGAAGGAGGTCAACATGCCGCTGGCCACCTCGCCTGCGTTGTATCCACCCATGCCGTCGGCCAGCACGATCAGTGAGGCAGCCTCGTCCATCGAGACCGAGTCTTCGTTGTTGTTGCGGGCGCGCCCCGTGTCAGTGGCGCAAAAAAACTCAAGGCTCATGTCGGCTGCTTCATGGGAGCCGTCGTCCGCGCGGGCTGAAACCTCTGCCTCGCGGACACTGTGGCGATAGATTGAATTGTGCATCTACGAGCATCCGAAATGCGCATCAGGCCGGCCTCGTTCTGGGGTCGAATGAAGCACCGAGCCCGGGAAGTTCCACGTCGACCGTCATGTCAAAAACCATATCGATCTCTGCTGGACAAGGCGACAGCGGCGCGACGGTACCGCGGTCGATGAATCGCGCCACGGCCTGCAAATCGGCGGCCATCTGCAAGCCGTCGGCGTATCGATAAGCAGCGCGCTTTTGCAGCGCCAAGGCCACCACATCGGCCAAAGCGCCGGGCAACTCAGGGCGCACGGTGCGGACGTCAGGCGCGGCATCTTGGGCAATTTGGCGCAGCAAGGTGCCCATGGAAGACGACTCATGCGGCAAACGTGCGGTGAGCAACTGGTAGAGGACCACGCCCAGGGAATAAAGGTCGGAGCGGCCGTCCAGGCGCTCGCCTGAGAGCTGCTCCGGCGACATGTAAAGCGGCGAACCCATCACGATGCCTGTGCGCGTGCGCGCGGCGTCGCACATTTGAGCAATGCCGAAATCGGTGACTTTGACGGCGCCGGTCGCGAAATCAACCATCACATTGGCGGGCTTGACGTCGCGGTGAACCACTCCCAAAGCGTGCGCATGCGCCAGCGCCAGCGCCACGCGCGCGACCACTTCCAACACCTGCGGCACGGGCAACAGTTTGCTCGAATGGGTATGGAGCAATAAATCATGCCCCGTCAAGAATTCCATCGCGATAAACGCCAGTCCCCGGTCCTCATCAGCGTCAAAGATAGTCACGATGTCGGGGTGCTTCAAACGCCCTGCGAGCTCAGCCTCACGGAAGAACCGCAAGCGCGCCGCAACCAAGTCATCGCCTTCAAAGTCACGGCTCAAGGCCAAGGCTTTGATGGCCACCCGACGGCCAATTTTGGGATCGGTCGCCATGTAAACCGCGCCCATCGCACCCTTGCCGATTTCGCTTTCGATGATGTAGCGGCCCAAGGTTTTTCCGGCGCCCGGTGCGAGATCGATAGATGATTTCGGTGGTGGGCTAAGGATTGCCGTGGCTGCGGGAGCGGCGGTGAAAGCGGTTGCAGCGTAGGTTGCGGTTGCTGTTGCGGTTGCGGTTGCTGTTGCGGCGGGCGCGGCGGGCGCGGCTGTTGCGCCCGAAAGGGCGTCACGCCGCTGGCTCGCCGAGCCGACCAAACCGGCCGAACCGCCCGTGCCACCAAATCCACCTGATCCACTCATGCGCCCCAAGTGGCCGAAGGCCAGCGCGAGCAGCACGGCCAAAGCGATGTCCCGGTCTGCGGGCCACAGCCACGCGAGCGTTGTCGCGGCGCAGACGGTCACCGCCAGCACAGCACCTTGGATTGCGCGCGACAGGCGCGGCAACACCCAAACGAAGTAAATCACCAGAGCCGACAAGCTCAAGATCAAAGCGGCGCTGTGTGGACTGAAGAGCCCGTGTCCCGCGGTCATCTGTGGTCTCAATGGGTCGGCGTGTCGGTGTGTGGGCAATACGTCAGTCGCTGACGCAACCGCTCACGCACCTTAGCCGCGCTGACCGGCGGGTGATCGACAGATCAGGCGGGCGAATCGGTCGGTTCTCGGCGTTGCAACCGCAGTCCCACAAACACCACCCCCCCAGCAAACAGTGCGCCGAAAATATATTCGGCTTGCGGCAGCTGCACGCTCAACCAGGCGACGACTGCCGGGTCGGTGGCAAACATTTCACCGGCCAGAAAGCCGAGCAAAGCCGCCCCCAAGGTGATGATGAAAGGAAAGCGGTCCATGATCTTGACCAGCAACGTGCTGCCCGCAATGATGAGCGGGATCGACAAGGCCAAACCCGCAATCAGCAGTGGCACACGGTAAGCATCCGGCGCCCGGTCGGCAGCGCCAGCGACGGCCAACACGTTGTCCACGCTCATCACCAGATCGGCCACGAGGATGGTCCGCACGGCCGCCCCCAAGGTGCCGTGAGCGGTGACGTCACTGTCGTCTTCGTTGGCGGCCAAAAGCTGCACACCAATCCAGAGCAAGGCCACGCCGCCGATGATCTTCAGGTAAGGCACCTGCAACAACTGCACGGCCACGATGGTGAGAATGACGCGCAAGACGATGGCTGCGGCGCTGCCCCAAAAAATAGCCTTGGCCTGTTGGTGTTTGGGCAGTGAACGCGCCGCCATGGCAATGACCACCGCGTTGTCGCCTGACAACAAGATGTTGGCAAAAACAATCGCGCCGAATGCGCCCCACAGTGCGCCTGAACTCAGGTCCATGTTGTTGTCTTTCTCAGATTGGGTTTGAGGCTCATTGTGGGCGACACCCGCGCCGATGCGGTCTGTAGTTTCCACAAGGCTCGTTGTGATCCGTGCAGGAGACACGCCATGTAAAAAGCCGCCTGATGGCGGCTTTTTGACAGGTGCCAGCGGCCACTTACTTCAGCAGTGCCTTCAACAACTTGCCCATCTCGGACGGATTGCGCGTGACGGTAAAACCGCAGGCCTCCATGACTTCGAGTTTGGCGTCTGCCGTGTCGGCGCCGCCCGAAATCAACGCACCCGCGTGGCCCATTCGCTTGCCCGCTGGGGCCGTCACACCGGCGATGAAGCCGACGATAGGCTTTTTCATGTGGGCCTTGCACCAGACCGCGGCTTCAGCTTCGTCGGGACCCCCAATTTCGCCGATCATGATGACGGCATCGGTGTCGGGGTCGTCGTTGAACAACCGCATGATGTCGATGTGCTTCAGCCCGTTGATGGGATCGCCGCCAATGCCGACCGCGGTGGACTGGCCAATTCCCAGCTCGGTGAGTTGCGCCACCGCTTCATAGGTCAACGTGCCCGAACGCGACACCACACCGACGCGCCCTGGGCGGTGAATGTGCCCCGGCATGATGCCGATTTTGATTTGATCGGGGGTGATGAGTCCGGGGCAATTGGGCCCGAGCAACAGGGTCTGTTTGCCGCCCGAAGCTTCTTTGGCCTTCATGCGATTGCGCACTTCCAGCATGTCTTTGACCGGTATGCCTTCGGTGATGCAGATCGCCAGATCAAGATCAGCCTCGACCGCTTCCCAAATGGCCGCCGCAGCTCCGGCCGGTGGAACGTAGATGACGCTCACGGTGGCGCCGGTGTTTTTGGCGGCTTCGCTCACGTTGGCAAAAATCGGGATGCCTTCGAAGTTTTCGCCGGCCTTTTTCGGGTTGACCCCGGCCACGAAACAGGCTTTGCCGTTGGCGTAATCGCGGCAACCGCGGGTGTGGAACTGGCCGGTCTTGCCGGTAATGCCTTGGGTGATGACGCGGGTGTTTTTGTCGATCAGGATGCTCATGGTGTTCTCGCTGGGTTCCTGTTCGGTTATTTCTTCAAGGCGGTCATGACAGCCTGCGCGGCGTCGGCCATCGACTCGGCGGTGATGATGGGCAGGCCCGAGTCTTTGAGCATTTTTTTGCCCAGGTCTTCGTTGGTGCCCTTCATGCGCACCACCAAAGGCACGTTCAGATTGACAGCCTTGCACGCTGCAATCACGCCCTCGGCAATCGTGTCGCAGCGCATGATGCCGCCGAAAATGTTGACCAGAATGGCCTCGACTTTGGGGTTGCCGAGCATGATCTTGAATGCTTCGGTCACTTTTTCTGCAGTTGCACCACCGCCCACATCGAGAAAATTGGCGGGCTCGCCGCCGAACAATTTGATGGTGTCCATGGTGGCCATGGCCAGGCCGGCACCGTTGACCAAGCAGCCGATGTTGCCGTCGAGCTGTATGTAGGCCAGGTCGAATTTGCTGGCTTCGATTTCAGCCGGGTCTTCTTCGTCCAAATCGCGGTAAGCCACGATTTCAGGATGGCGGAACAGCGCGTTGGCGTCGAAGTTGAACTTGGCGTCCAGGGCTTTGATGTTGCCGTTGCCTTCGAGAATCAGCGGGTTGATCTCGGCCAGCGAGCAGTCGGTCGCCATGTAGCAGGCGTAAAGCTTTTTGAGCACGTCCACAGCTTGCGCTTGTGAGGCTGCCGGCACGCCGATGCCGTTGGCCAGTTCTACACCTTGCGCATCGGTGAGGCCGAGCGCCGGGTCGACAAACACCTTGAGAATTTTCTCTGGCGTGGCGTGAGCCACTTCCTCGATGTCCATGCCGCCCTCGGAGCTGGCCATCATGGCGACGCGCTGGGTCGCACGGTCGGTCACGGCGGCGACGTAATACTCCTTCTTGATGTCAGCACCTTCTTCGATCAACAAGCGGCGCACCTTTTGTCCGACGGGGCCTGTTTGGTGCGTCACAAGCTGCATGCCCAGGATTTCGGCCGACAGCGCTTTGACATCGTCCATAGAGCGGGCCAGCTTGACGCCGCCGCCTTTGCCGCGACCGCCCGCGTGAATTTGCGCTTTGACCACCCACACCGGCCCGCCCAGTTTTTGGGCGGCTTCGGTGGCTTCCAAAAGGCTAAATGCCGGGTAGCCGCGCGGCACCGGCACGCCGAACTGGCGCAGGATTTCCTTGCCTTGGTATTCGTGGATCTTCATGGGGTCACTTTCGCTGAGGAAGAGAAATCAGAAAACACGCAAAACTGCACTGCGAACTGCACAAAAAACTACGGAGAAAGATGCTCGCTTGTCGAGGTCAGCCCGCGGGCTCGGTTTGCGGCCCCGACTGCAACTCGGGCGCGCGATACCACCGCGGGTAATGCAATCGCACGGCTTCGCCGTCGCTGCGAAGGGCGTGACAGGCGTCGATTTGAAACGGGCGTTTGCCTGATGCTGGATTCTCACGAGAGTCGAGGACCTCGCCGACAAAAGCTTGCAGCACCGCTGTGGGCAGCACCTGGCACAGCTCGGTGATGTGGGTGCAGCCTTGCACCCCGCCCAATACTTCTTTGGCCGCCGCCCGAAAACCTTTGAGTAAATTCAGGCCGACCAGACGGCTGTAAGCGTCGCCATGCTGGTCGCACAAATCGGGGTACGGCATCTTGAGCGTCTGTGCGCCCGACTCGATCACATTGAATTGTTCGTCCACCACCAGCCGCAAAAGCATTTCGTGGATCGGATCGCCCGCCTTGCGGACTCCGCCTGCCAAATTGGCATCGCGAGTTTTCAAGTCAGTGATGTGCGCATCGACCTCCCAAAGGCCATTGCCTCGGGAGAACACACTTACCTCGATGTTTCGACGGTGTTTGAGCTTGCGTTCGAGCGAGGCGGGAGGCAATGCCATTTGATGAGATTTGAGGCGTTGGGGCTCAACGCAAACTTCTGTGGGTTCAGGGCCAATAAGCCCCATTCCCAAGCGCTTGCGGGGATCGAAAACTGCCTAAGAATGTAGCATGCTGCGCCGCAGCATTGACGCCGGACGCTGCGGCCACAGCAACGGCTTGAAAGCGGCAAAAACGGGCTTTGCAGTCCTGGGTTCTGTTCGACGTGCGATCAGTCTTCATCCGCATCAACGTCAGCGCCTTCGGCGGCTGCCCAACCGACCAATCGCATGACTTGACGTGTCGTGTCGGACGAAAACCCGCGACCTGCCAGAAACCGTGCCTGCCTGGCGTACTCGGAAACGCTGCACGGTGAGCACCCAAACTTGCGCACTTGGAGCAACCGGGCACGCTCGAACTCGCTGTCTTTGAGACGCTGTGCGGCCTCAGCGGTCAGGGACACGCCGTGCTGGGACAACTCTTGGCGGATCCGCAGATTGCCGAACTTGGCGCTGCGGGCGTGAGTGCGACTTTCCGCGAATCGCGTGTCACTGAGGTAGTCGCGTGCCTGGAGCCACTCGAGCACTTCGGCGACACGTTCGGCGGGGTCGAGCGGCGACACGGAGCTCTCTGCTTGATCCTGCGCATCGGCAGCCAGCTCGGCCAGCGCCAAAGCGCGCGCATGTGGCATCAACTTTCGCTTGAGCTCCACGCGGCTGTGATCGCGCTGCGCCAACAAAGCCAAAGCTCGGCCCTTGAGCGATAACGGTGGGCGCCTGCGGCTGCGTGCTCCCGAACCCGCTTCGGGGCCCGCTTCGGAGCCGGCTTGCGCACCAGCTTCAGTCCCCACTTTGACGCTTGCCTCGGTGGCCGCTTTGGCGCCGGTTTGGTCGTGTGCGCGCATGTCGGTTTCAGCGTCTCTCTTACCGCGCTTGTCGGCGTGAGGTCTGGCGGTGCGCAATGCCGTTCGGCCTGGCCACTGAAACTCGGCTGTGCGGACTGAATGTGGCGCTAGCTTGGCGTTGTTGCGCGGGTTGAAACTATTCCTTGGCGATGCGCGCCTTGGCCGACTTGCTCTCGGTCGCTTCTGCCACCGCTGCGCCCGGCACGGGTATCAGGCGGATGCCCATGGCTTCGCGAACTTTGTTCTCGATCTCCACCGACAGCGCCGGGTTCTCGCGCAAAAACTCGCGCGAGTTGTCTTTGCCTTGGCCGATTTTTTCGCCGTTGTAGGCATACCAAGAGCCGCTTTTCTCCAGCACCTTGGCCTCCACACCCATATCGATAATTTCGCCCTCGCGGCTGATTCCTTCGCCGTACAAGATATCGAATTCGGCCGTTTTGAAAGGCGGCGCGACCTTGTTCTTCACGACCTTGACCTTGGTCTCGTTGCCGATGACCTCTTCGCCCTTTTTGATGCTGCCGATGCGACGAATGTCCAGGCGCACGGAGGCGTAGAACTTGAGCGCATTGCCACCTGTGGTGGTTTCGGGCGAACCAAACATCACGCCGATCTTCATGCGGATTTGATTGATGAAGATGACCATGGTGTTGGTCTTTTTGATGACGCCGGTGAGCTTGCGCAGAGCCTGGCTCATCAAGCGGGCTTGCAAGCCGGGCAGGCTGTCGCCCATTTCGCCTTCAATTTCAGCCTTCGGGGTGAGCGCTGCCACCGAGTCAATCACGATCAAGTCGACTGAGGCTGAACGCACCAGCGCGTCGACGATTTCCAGCGCCTGTTCGCCAGTGTCAGGCTGGCTGATGAGCAGCTCTTGCAGATTGACGCCCAACTTCTGCGCGTAGGCAGTGTCCAGCGCGTGCTCGGCATCGATGAAGGCGCACGTGCCGCCGACTTTTTGCATCTCGGCAATTACTTGCAAGGTCAGTGTGGTTTTGCCGCTGGACTCGGGGCCGTAAATTTCGACCACACGGCCGCGCGGCAAGCCGCCCACGCCAAGCGCGGCGTCCAGGCCGAGCGAACCTGTGGAGACGACCTCGATGTCGTCTATCACTTCGCCTTCACCCAAGCGCATGATCGTGCCCTTGCCAAACTGTTTTTCAATTTGCGCCAGGGCGGCTTGCAGTGCTTTGGCTTTTTCTGTGTTCAGCGCTTTGACAGGTGCGTCCATGAGAATCTCCGGTGAAGTGGTCGCATTATGGCAAAGGCTGGATGTTTGTACAGTACTTTGTTTCGTCGCCGTTTGAAAAAATCCGCGCGCCTCAGCGCCAAGCACAGAGGAACATCGCCATGCGTGTATTGATCGCCGAAGACGACCAGGTTTTGGCCGATGGACTGTTGCGATCGCTGCGCAACGGTGGTTATGCAGTCGATCAGGTCAGCAGCGGAACCGAGGCCGATGCGGCTTTGGCGTCGCATGAATTTGACCTGGTGATTTTGGATTTGGGCTTGCCCAAAATGCACGGCCTGGACGTGCTCAAACGCCTGCGCGCCCGCGGCTCCAGCGTTCCGGTTTTGATCTTGACTGCGGCCGACAGCGTCGAGCAACGCGTCAAAGGCTTGGATTTGGGCGCCGACGACTACATGGCCAAGCCGTTTTCGCTCCAGGAGTTAGAGGCCCGAGTGCGCGCCTTGACACGGCGCGGTTTGGGTTCCGCCTCGACCGTGATCAAGCACGGCCCTCTCAGCTTCGATGCGACCGGCAGAGTGGCCTACATCAACGACCAAATGATCGAGCTGTCGGCGCGCGAAATCAGCTTGTTGGAAGTCCTGCTGCAGCGCTCGGGCCGTTTGGTCAGCAAAGACCAACTGGTGGAGCGGCTTTGCGAGTGGGGCGAGGAGGTGAGCAACAACGCCATCGAGGTCTACATCCACCGCCTGCGTAAAAAAATCGAGCAAGGGCCGGTGCGCATCGCCACGGTGCGCGGTTTGGGCTACTGCCTTGAGAAGATTCAGTCCACTTGATGCCTGCAGTGGCCGCCACACCGGCACCTTTGTCCATTTCTGAAGCCGCGCCGGCTGCCGGGCCACTTGATGGGCCAGCCACGGCGTCAACCGCTGTGGAGTTTGCGGCGACAGCGGCGGTGACAACCCCGATCACAGATGCGCAGCCGCGCGAACAGCGCTCGCTGTTCGGCGAAATTCTCGATTGGATGCTTGCACCACTGCTGCTGCTTTGGCCGATGAGCGTGATCTTGACGTGGCTGGTGGCGCAGGGCATTGCCAACAAACCCTTCGACCGCGAGCTGGGCGAGATGGTGCGGGTTCTGTCGAAGCAAGTTGCGGTGCAAACGGCGCGCGTTTCGAATAACCAGCCCGGCGAGCCGGTGGCTACTTTCGTTTTGCCCGCCGGCGCCTCAGAAATTTTGCACACCGACGAGGCCGACACGATTTACTACCAGGTGCTGGGCCTGCGCGGCGAATACCTCAGCGGCGAGCGCGGCCTGCCGGTTCCCGCCGACGACGAGCGAGGCGCGCCCGGTGAAGTGCAGTTTCGCGACGATGTGGTGAACAACGACAACGTCCGCGTGGCCTATCTGTGGCTCGACACAGCCAGTCGTTCAAGCGGCGCGGCGCCGTTGATTCAAGTCGCCGAAACGCTGGGCAAGCGCTCGCGTTTGGTCAGCGAAATCATCAAGGGCGTGATCCTTCCGCAGTTTGTAATTTTGCCGCTGGCGGTGCTGCTGGTGTGGCTGGCCTTGGCACGCGGCATCGCGCCGCTGAACGAATTGCAGCGCCGCATACGAAGTCGCGACAGCAGCGACTTGAGCCCCATTGACGAGCGCGAAGCGCCCGAAGAGGTGTCGCCACTGGTGCGCGCCATCAACGACTTGCTGGCGCGCCTGGACCAGTCGATGAAGGTGCAAAAACACTTTTTGGCCGACGCGGCGCACCAACTCAAAACGCCGTTGGCGGGGCTGCGCACGCAAGCCGAATTGGCGCAGCGCGAAATCGACTCGGGCACCAGCGACAACCAAGCGGTGAAGCGCTCGTTGCAGCAAATTGCGCTGGCCAGCCAGCGCGCGGCGCACATGGTGAACCAGCTGCTGGCGATGGCTAGAGCTGAAGACCCTCAGCACGCCGCCCACAAACAAGCGGTGAACTTGACTCGTCTGGCGCGCGAGGCGGTGCAAGACTTCGTGCCGCGCGCCTTGGAAAAACAAATCGACTTGGGGCTGGAGGGCTCTGAGCTGGACCCACCGTTGCTGATCCAAGGCAACCCGACCTTGCTGCGCGAGCTGATTCGCAATTTGGTGGACAACGCGCTGCTCTACACGCCCAGCGGCGGCACGGTGACGGTGCGTGTCTTGGACGACCCTTTTGGACAGGTGGTGGTGCTGCAGGTCGAAGACTCCGGCCCCGGCATCGCGCTGCTGGAGCGCGAGCAAGTGTTCTTGCCGTTCTACCGCGTGCTTGGCACCAACGTGGACGGCTCGGGTTTGGGCTTGGCCATCGTGCGCGAGATTGCGCAGCAACATGGCGTGGAAGTCACCGTGGAGGACGCCGGTCTGAAACACAAGGTCACCGGTACAGATGCCCGCCACGCCGACTCCGGACCCGGGGCGCGTTTCACTTTGCGGTTCACCGTGACATCCCCCGCGCAAGCAGATTGATTGACGGCACGGCCTGCCTGATTTCAGTCCAGGATCACTTCGGCACGGACCACACCGGCGCGATCGGCGCGCGCGCTCAAGGCCAAACGCGTGCCCTTCGGCGCACGCACCACCCACTCGGCCACGGCCCTGTCAGACGTGATATTTCTGTTTGGCAAAAAGCCTTGCAGCGACACCTTGGGCGCGTGACCGTCTAGGTGCGGGCCTTCAAAGCGCTGTTTGCCCGCGAGCAAACTGACGATCGACGATTCCGGCGGCATGTGAATCTCGAACATCACGCCGCGCACCGTTTTGCGCTGCACCGCGCGCTGCGTCACGGAGGCACTGAGGTAGCCGCTGTTGGCCACGGCCAACCGAATGCGCCAAGTGTCGGGTCCCAAAGCTTGCACCTCCGTGCGCAACAGCTCGAGCTTGGGCAGGCTCAGCGCGATCTGGTTCATCCAGGCCGGGAAGCGGGCTGCTTCGCGCTCGCGCAAATGCGGCGGCGGGTTGCGCCAGTAGTTCATCTTGTCCCAACCGCCAATCTCAACGGCACCGAGTTGCGGATGCTGAAACGGCTTCCAGTCGACGTGCGCGCGACCGCCGCAGTGATCGTCGCTCCACTTCAGCAACTTCAGGTCGTCTTCCACGGGATGGTCGCGGTACCAGTCGATCCATTTGTAGTCGGTGATGCCGGCTTCCTTGTTGGGCGCCCACAGTTCGACCGTCCAAAACAGCGCGCCCAAGTGCTCATAAATCCAGTCCTGCGTGCCGGTGATGATTTCTTTGGGGTGGTACTTGAACTCATGCCAAATGCTGATGGCCGGATAGCCGCTGGCGGCGGTGCCCAAAGCGCTGAAGCGTTTGAAGCTCCACAGGTCTTCGGGCGTCATGTCGTCGTCACTTTGCGAGCCCATGGGCCGCAGAATTACGCCGCTGTGCGTGTGGTAGCTGATGGCCGCGCCGATGTTGGGATGGTTGGTGATGAAGTCCACCATGGCGCGCACTTCGGGCTCGCTGGTGGGGTAAGCGCCAGCGCCGACTTGCTCAAACTCTTGACGCCAACCGGTGGGGAAGTTGCGGTTCAAGTCCAGGCCTTCGGCGTCGGGATTGACGCTGACGGTGAGACCGTTGTATTGCTGGATGCTGCCCTCGGGCATGAGGCGAAAGTATTCGCCGCCAAACTCGCCGGGCTCGCGCGGCACCATCAAGCGGGCATCGGCCGTGCTCTTTTTATAAGCGCCGTGCGGATCGGGAATGCGCATGAACAGCACGCGACCGTCGCCGTTCACGTCTTCTATCGTCAAGCCTTCGACGGGCTCTTCCTCGAACGGATAGCGCCGCGTGCTCGAGCGAATGTGGCGCGGCTTGTCGGCCAGCGCCAGCTCGGCGCCGTCAGGGTTCAGTCGCGGGCAGATGTACACGACGCGGGTATCGAGCAATTGGGTGATTTGCGCGTCGACGCCGTACTGGCTCACCAACTGATCGATGTAGTACAGGCAAGCCGTGCAGGCCGTCAGTTCGGCCGCGTGGATGTTGCCGTCGACCCAAAACGCGGGCTTGTCGACATCAGGCCCGGTGAGGGTGTTGGTGATGCTCAGCAGCCAAATGTCACGGCCCTCGAAGCTCTTGCCGATGCTGTGCAGCTTGACCAAATCGGGTCGGGCTTGGGCGTAAGCCTGTAACAGTTGCGTTTGTTCATGGTGTCGATAGAAGACGTCGAAACGCGGGGTGGGGAGCAGGGGAGGCAAGGAGGTCATGCGTGAACCGTCAACTGGGGGTGAAGAAGCAATACGCTTCGTGTATCCCCGTTCGGACAGACCTGGCGAAGTCTTGTGCGGGACTTCGATACCTCGGTCCGAACGGGTATTGATGTTGTGTTTTCCGTCAAGCGAGAGGAAGCAGCGAAGTGTGTCAGCACTGGCTCGCTTCTCGTCACGCTTTCGGCCTGTCACAAACCCTGAGCGCAGGGTTCACGCGCGCCTGCCTTAGCTGCGCACAAACACCAAACGCGCCAAGCTTTTCAGGCTGACCAGACCTTTGGGAATGTGCGTTTCTTCCAGCACGCCGCTCATGCGCTGAATGCGCCCTGGGCTGCGCTTGGCGCTCCAGACCAGCAAGTCGATGAGCCAAGGGTAGGCGTTGACGGTGCTGGCTTTTTCGTACATTTCAAAGCGCGGTTTGAGGGCCCGTAAACCTGCCTCGTAAACAGCGCGGATGTCGGTGTCGTTGTGCTTTTTGGCTTTGCCGCCAATCAAGGCTTCGGCGGCCAAGATGCCGGTTTGCATGGCCTTGCCGATGCCTTCGCCGGTGAAGTCGTAGGTGCTGCCTGCAGCTTCGCCGGTGACCAGCAAGCCCGGGCGCGAATAAGTCGCGCCGTTCAACGAGCAGCGCAGCGGCGCGCCTTTCAGTTCGCCCGACCACTCGCCGGTGGCAATCAACTCGCGCGCTGGGGCGTGCACTTCGGTGAAGGCCTGAAACACTTCGCGCAGATTCACGTCGTGCATCACATGGCGCCCGTCGCGGCCCACTTTGTGGCTGTGCACCACACCCGCGCCGATGTTGAACACGTCGCCGGGGCAAGGAAAAATCCAACCGTAGCCGCCCTTCATGCGCGGGTGCCACACCACGTCGAGCTCGGTGATGCGGGCCTTCATAGACGGATTTTTCACATAGCCGCGCAGCGCAATGCCGCTGGGCGTGCGGCGGGTGCACATGTTGGCAGCTTGCGTGGCCTGCGTGGCAGCGCCGGTGGCCATGACGACCCACGGCGCGCGCAGTTCACGCGTCTCTTCACCGGCTTGCAAACGTGCGCCGACCACGGTTTTCACACCGGCAATGTCTTCTTCAATCGGCGCGGTGAATTTGACCGGCGCGAACATGCGCGCACCGGCCTGTGCAGCCGCGCGGCACAGCACCATGTCGAGCTCACGGCGCGGCAACACGGCCAGGCTGCCAGGCACCTTGATGTTGCCGCCGCGCGGGCCGGTGATGCCGACATGGGTGGCGTGTTGCGCCATGGCCATGACTTCATCGAGCACGCCCAATTTGCGCAGCGCATGGTGAGCGTCTGGGATGAGTCCATCGCCGCAAATCTTGTCGCGCGGGAAGGCGTGGGTGTCGATCATGACCACGTCAAAACCCGACTGCGCCAAAGTGCGCGCCGCTGCGCTCCCCGCCGGCCCAGCGCCTATGACCAGCACGTCGCAGTGGGTCGGAAGCTCAGCAAGCGGGCGATTCAGGATGGGCGGCATAGGAGGAAGGCAGCGTTCAGCAAAGCGGCAAAGGATACCTGTGGCCAGGCGCGCTCCCCATGGATGGATGAGGTTCAAAAAAGCGGGACGCCTGGCGCGCGCACAGGCTGTGCGTGGAGTTTTCAAGTCTTCTCGAAGAACATGAAAAAGCGGGTTCAGCTTTCGCCGAACCCGCTTTTGCGGTCCGCTTGAAAACTCAAGCGGTGCTGGTCAACTCGCTCAAGCGCTCAGGATGTTCTCCGGCGTGAACGGCATTTTGCGCAAGCGCTTGCCGTTGGCGGCAAAGATGGCGTTGGCCACGGCAGGGCCGATCAGCGCGGTGGCGGGCTCGCCGATGCCGCCGGGCTTTTCGGTGCTCGCCAAAAGTGTGATGTCCATGGCAGGCGACTCGTTCATGCGCAACATCTTGTAGGTGTTGAAGTTGGTTTGCTGCACTCGGCCCTTGTCCACCGTGATCTCGCCGTACATGGCGGCCGTCAGCCCGTAAACGATGCTGCCTTGAATCTGTGCCTCCACGGTCTCCGGGTTGACCATGCGGCCCAGATCGGCCACCACGGTGACCTTGTGAACCGTGACTTCGTTGTTCTTCATCGAAATCTCGGCCACCATGGCCATGTAGGTGTCGTAGCCTTCCATGAGTGCGATACCTCGCGTGCGCCCTGCCGGTGCGGCGGTGCCCCAGCCCGCTTTCTCAGCGGTCATCTTCAGTACGTTGGCGTAGCGCGGTTGGTTGGCCAGCATGGACATGCGATAGGCGTAAGGATCTTTGCCTGCGGCTGCGGCCAGCTCGTCGACAAAGCCTTCGTTCGCGAACACGTTTTGCATGTGGCTGACCGAACGCCAGAAGCCCACGCGCAAACCGGCGTCGTGCTTGACGGTGTCGTGGCGCGTGGCGGGCACTTCGTAGCCCGCGATGGCGGCCTCCGTCATCAGCGGGTCGGACACATCAGCAGGCAAACCAAATAAACGACCGGTCACTGACTGCGAAGTCATGCGGTAGGTCATGGCGGTAGGTTTGCCATCAGCACCGATAGCGGCCGCCATGGTGTGAACCGACTGGGGGCGGTAAAAGTCGTGCGTCATGTCGTCTTCACGCGACCAGATCAGCTTCACTGGCTTGCCCACCGCCTTGGAGATTTGCGCGGCTTGGATGATGAAGTCGATGTCTATGCGGCGCCCAAAACCACCGCCCAAGAAGGTGGTGCGCAGGATGACGTTTTCCGTTGGCACGCCAACCACTTTGGCCACCGTGCCCGCCGCAGCGTCTTGCCACTGGGTTGGACCGATCAGGTCGACCTTGTTGTCGTGATAGTGGGCCGTGAAGTTCATTGGCTCCAAAGGCGCATGTGACAGCAGCGGCATCTCGTAGGTGGCTCGCATCACTTTGCTCGACGCCTTGATGACGCCGTCTGCATCGCCGACTGCCTTGTTGGCGATCACTTTGCCAGTGTCGACTGCGCCGCGCAGGCCTTGCATCATGGTCTTGTCGGTCAGCCCGGCGCCTGCGCCTTCGTCCCACGACACAGTCAGAACGTCACGGGCTTTTTTGGCCTGCCAATAACTCTTGGCCACCACGGCCACGCCGTCAGGAATTTGCACCACGTCGATGACGCCGGGCATGGCCTTGGCGCGGCTGGCGTCGAAGCTTTTCACCGTGCCGCCGATCACCGGGCATTGCTCGAGCGAGGCGTACACCATGCCGGGCAGCTTGACGTCGATGCCGTATTCGGCCGTGCCGTTGATCTTGGCGGGGGTGTCCAAACGCCTGGTGCGCTTGCCGACAATGGCAAAGTCTTTCGGGTCTTTCAATGCCACTTTTTCGGGCACGGGCAGCTTGGATGCGGCTGCAGCCAGCTGACCGTAAGTCGCTTTTTTGCCGTTCGCGCCGACGACCGAGCCGTTGACAGCCTTGAGCGTGCTGCGGTCTACATTCCACTTCATTGCTGCTGCGCTGATCAGCATTTCGCGCACCTGCGCGCCAGCGGTGCGCAGCTTGTCCCAGCCGTCACGCACCGAGGTCGAGCCGCCGGTGAGCTGCACGCCGCCGAGCAGCGCGTTGCCGTACTCCTTGCCCACAGGCGCAATCGCGACCTTGATTTTTTTCAGGTCCACATTCAGCTCTTCCGCAACCAGCATGGGCATCGAGGTGTACACGCCTTGTCCCATTTCGGAACGCGCCGACAAGATGGTGATGGTGTTGTCGTCGGCAATGTGCACCCACGCATTCGGTGTGTACAAAGTGCCGGCCGCCAGGGCTTGGGTGCCGACGACGCTGAAGCCCAGCATCAGGCCGCCGGTGGCGACAGTGGAGGTTTGCAGGAAGCCGCGACGCGAGACTTCCACGGGAGCAATTTGGTTGGTTGTCATGGTGTGGTTCCCGTTCAAGCGACTTTGCGCATGTCAGCGGCGGCAGTTTTGATCGCGGCCTTGATGCGTGGATAAGTACCGCAGCGGCACACGTTGCCGCTCATGGCGGCGTCGATGTCGGCGTCGCTCGGGTTTTTGTTGCCCTTGAGCAGCGCGGCTGCACTCATCAGCTGGCCCGACTGGCAGTAGCCGCACTGCGGCACGTCATGCGCAATCCAGGCTTTCTGCAGCGGGTGGCTGTTGTTGGCTGAGAGGCTTTCGACCGTGCTGATGGACTTGCCCGCGGCCGCCGACACTGGCGTGGAACAAGAGCGGATGGGCACGCCGTCCAGGTGCACGGTGCACGCACCGCACAAACCTGCACCGCAACCGAACTTGGTGCCGATGAGGCCGATTTCGTCACGAATCACCCACAACAAAGGGGTGTCTGCATCGGCTTTGACGGTGACCGTCTTGCCGTTGATCTTCATTCCTGTGCTCACGTGATGACTCCTGCTGCGTTTTTGATTTGGATTGGCAAGGGCGTGGGGATTGCGCGTTCAAACGAACCAGGCCCAGCCCGTTTTGGGCACGCGAAGCTTGCGCCCGCGCGGTATGAAAGTCCAACGCGTGCAAACCCTGACGAGCTCAGGGGCATTGATCAGGAGCCGACGTGCGGCTGCGACGCCTTTGGCCCTCAGGCCTTGTTCGTTTTTGCCTTCACCGCGAGCCGCGCCGCGTGCAGCAGCGGTTCGGTGTAGCCGCAGGGCTGCGTCAAGCCTTTAAAAACCAAGTCCCTGGCAGCTAGAAACGCCACCGACGTGCTGAAGTTCGCGGCCATCGGCTGGTACAGCGGGTCGCCGGCGTTTTGGCCATCGACCAC
>JBBRGA010000036.1:0-24598 GCA_038241115.1 Burkholderiales bacterium
CGAACCACAACGGCTGACACCGCTGCGACGCTCGCACCAATGCGTGTTCGGTCATCTAGGCGCTGCCGTTCACCTTGTAGCGCAAGATCGTTTCTCCGCGAACAACGGGCGCCGCCAGGCGCTTGGGATGCTCCTAGGCGCAAGACGCACTCGCGTGGGGCATTCAGGCAGCTGTCAGGTACGTGCTGCCAAAATTGAACATCCCATAACCTTGGAGTTCTGCCATGTCTGCACGCCGTCGTTTTATTCGCATCTTGCCTCTTGCCGCCGTGGCTCCGCTGGCCTTGATGGCCGCATGCTCGGACAAAGCCGCTGCACCAGCGCCTGCCGCGCCCGCACCAGCCCCGGCACCCGCCCCCGAGGCTGCTGCGCCAGCGCAGGCACCCGCACCTGCACCCGCAGCGGCCGAAGCCCCAGCGTCACCGCCCGCCGCTGCCGCCAACCTGCCCATGGTGGACCCGAAAGACGGCGCCTCGGTGGCTTTGGGTTTTGTGGCCGTAGCCAGCCAAGCGGACACGGCCAAATACCCCAAGTACGCTGCCGGCCAAGCTTGCGGCAACTGCGCTTTGTTCGGCGGCAAAGCTGGCGACGCCGCCGGTCCATGCCCGCTGTTTGTGGGCAAGCAAGTGGGTGCCAAAAGCTGGTGCAGCGCTTACGCCAAGAAGGCTGCTTGAACGAAGCAAGCTGAAACGAAAGCAGCCCGAACCGAGGCTGCACCCCTGCGATGAAAACCAAGCCTCCACCCGGAGGCTTTTTCAAGCAAGGCTGTCCTTGCGGAGGCTTTTTCAAGCAGTAGCCTCCATTCGGAGGCTGTGCTCTCAGGCAGCAGCTTGCGGATACAAACCGTGGGTTCGCGCAAACAGCCGCGTCAACCCAAGCAAGGCATTGATGTTCGGCGAGCGCAGCGCCAGGCGTTGACCGATTTCCTGCACGGCCGCGACGATGGCATCCAGCTCGATGGACCGGCCCGCCTGCACGTCTTGAAGCATCGAGCTTTTGAACGCGCCAAGCTCGGCCGCCATCGCATGACGCTGCTCTGGCGTTTGGTCGATGTGGCAACCAATGCGCCGACCGATCTCGGCTGCCTCGAGCATCACGGCCGAACAAAACTCGCGCACCAAAGGGTCGGCCAGCACGCGGTCTGCGGTGGCGCCGGTCATGGCCGACACCGGATTCATGGTCAAGTTGCCCCACAACTTGTACCAAATGTCGTGGCGGATGTCGGCCGAGTGCGTCACTTCAAACCCGGCGTGTTGCAGCAAGTCGGCCACGCCTTGCACGCGTGGTGATTTTCCGCCTTGCGGCTCGCCCACGATCAAGCCCCGACCCTTGTGGTGCTGCACCCAGCCCGGCGCGGTGGTGGCCACGCTGGCGTGCACCACGCAGCCCACCACCTGCGACTGCGGCAAATTGGCAGCGATCACCCCGCCCGGGTCCACGCTGTTCAGCGCCCAGCCTTCGCAAAACCACCAAGGCACCCCGTTCATCGCGGGCAGCACAACGGTTTGGGGGCCGAGCAACGGCTGGATGATCTGCGCCACGCTGGCGAGAGACTGCGCCTTCACTGCCACCACCACCAGGTCTTGAACGCCCAGCGCTGAGGCCTCACTGCGGGCCAGCGCAGGCGCCTGCAAAAGCGCGCCGTTCATCGTCAAACGCCAACCGTGTTCTTGCAAAGCCAGCAACGTAGCGCCACGCGCCAAGACACTGACGCGCGCTTCACCCGCAGCCGCCAAACGCGCGCCCATGAAGCCGCCAACGGCCCCTGCTCCGACGATGCAAACCTTCAATGGAAACCTCCGTTCAGCTTGAATCAGTCAAGTCAAATTCAGTTCAAGCACACACACCTTCAGCCGGTGCATGAATCGCGTCAAGATCGTCAAGCCGCAGCGCGCGTGACCACCTTCACCTCCGAATGCAGCGTGCGGTGCACCGGGCAGCGGTCGGCGATTTTCCATCATCCGCGCGCGCTGCACCTCGTCGAGCGGCCCGACCAATCCGATCACGCGCTCGATGCGGTCGACCTTGCCTTCCTTGGTTTCGCAATCGGCGCAATCGGCGGCGTGCACCTTGTTGTGCGTGAGCGTGACGTGAACGTTCTCGAGCGGCAAGCGCTTTTGCCGCGCATACATGCGCAGCGTCATGACGGTGCACTCGCCCAGCGCTGCCAGCAGCAGCTCGTAGGGGCTGGGCCCGGCGTCGTCACCGCCCACCGAGGTGGGTTCGTCGCCGATGAAGGTGTGCCTTCCGGCCTGGATGCTGACGGCAAAGGCGCCGGTGCCGCGCTCGCTGACACGCACGGTGCCGTGCTCAATGACACGCACGGTGCCGTGCTCGGGCACTCCAACCGAAGATGAACCAACTGGCGCATTGGGCGTTGACGCTTCGGGCGTTTGAGCATCGGACGATGAAGCTTCGGGCAAATAACGCGCCGCCCAAGCCGCGATCACGTTGGCGGCGTAGCGGGCATCGGCCGCGCGGGTGAGCAGGTGGTCAGCGCCGTCGAGCGCGACAAAAGACTTGGGATGCATCGCGGCCTCGAAGAGCCGGCGCGCGTTGTCGATGCTCACCACGGTGTCGCCTGGGGCGTGCAGCACCAACAGCGGCCGACGCAAGGCGCGAATGCGTGCGGCCTGCGGTTGGCCGCTCACATCGTCGATGAATGAGCGGCGGATGGTGAATTCGCGCCCGGCCAACTTGACCAGCGCCTGCCCGTCTCTTTCGATCACTGGCAGATCGCTGCTGAATTGATGGGTCACGTGCGCCGGGTCGCAAGGCGCGCCGACGGTGGCCACGGCGCGCGCATCGGCAATGCGCTCGGCAGCGGCCAGCACCGCCGTGCCGCCCAGCGAATGGCCCACCAGCAGCGCCGGCGCACCGTGATGCGTGCGCAGCCAGTCGGCCGCAGCCACCAGGTCATCGACGTTGGAGCTGAAGTGCGTGTTGCTGAAGTCGCCGCCGCTGCCGCCCAGGCCCGTGAAATCGAACCGCAGCACGCCGAAGCCCGCGTCTGCCAGGGCGCGCGCAATGTAGGCCGCCGCCTTGGTGTCTTTCGAGCAAGTAAAGCAGTGCGCAAACAGCGCCCAGGCCCGCGGCGTGGCATCGGGCGTGTCAAGACGGCCGGCCAGCGTGTGGTCCTGGCTGCCGGGGAAGTCAACGCGGGTGCTTGGCATGGTGCGACGTCCTTGGGGTGGGTTTGAATCAGTTGCTCAGGGTAGCCGTTCATGACACCCGGCGGGCCAGGTTGCGCCCGCAAATTCAAGCAGGCATGCATACAGACGTGCACACAGACACGCACACAGACAAGCGAACAGACACCCAACAGGCACCCAGGCAGGCATGCATACAGACAACCAAGCAGACAACCAACCAGACAACCAACCAGACGGGCAGCCAGAAGGTCTGAAAAACCCGCACTTGGCGAATCGCATCGGCACTTCGTCGCAAAGCACAAGACCGCCCACAGCGCCCTGAAGAAACTCGCTACCGCATCTGCAACCAAACCCATACACAAATTCACATGAAAACTCGCACCCACCCACCCCGCTGCGCCGCCAGCAGCCTCGCCGTCACAGCGGCCACCACATTGGCCGCTGCATTGGCCTTCACTTTCGCCGCCACTTGCGCGCATGCCGCCGGGTTTCAACGCGGGCTTGCCGCCGACCCCGATGGCAAGCCGCTGGAGATCGGCATCTGGTACCCCAGCCTGTCCACGCCCGCGCCCTTGTCGATGGGGCCCACGACGATGAGCGTTGCCATCAACGCCCCGATGCAAGGCAAAGACCTCCCGCTGGTGGTCATGTCGCATGGAAACGGTGGCTCTTATTTGAGTCACTTCGACACGGCCGTGGCGCTGGCCGACGCCGGTTTTGTGGTGGTGGCGGTCACCCACACGGGCGACAGCTACGCCGACCAAAGCCGCAGCATCGACGTCATGGCCCGACCCCGGCACATCAGCCGGGCGATCGACCACATGCTCTCGACCTGGGACGGCCACGCCGCGATAAACCCGGCGCGCATTGGCGTGTTCGGCTTCTCGACCGGTGGTTTCACGGCACTGGCGAGCATCGGCGGGGTGCCTGATTTTTCAAAGATCGCGCCGAATTGCGCCCAGTACCCCGGCGACTATGCCTGCCAGTTGATGTCGAGGAGCGCCGGCCAGGTGGCGGCCATGACGACACCTGCACCCACACCCGCAGCCACACCTGCACCCACACCCGCAGCCAAGTCCGCATCCACGTCGACCGACGCGGTTGACCTGCGCATCAAGGCCGCAGTCGTGGCGGCACCCGCGCTGGGGTTCACCTTCAGCGCCAATGGCCTGAAAAACGTCAGGGTGCCCGTTCAGCTTTGGCGTGCCGACAGCGATGTGGTGGTTCCGCATCCGCGCTACGCCGAAGTGGTTCGGCTGGCGCTGCCGCAGGCGCCCGACTACCGAGTGGTTTCCAACGCCGGGCACTACGACTTTCTGGCCCCTTGCAGCAGCGCGCTCGCAAGCATTGCACCGCCCATTTGCAGCAGCGCGGCGGGCTTCGACCGGGCCGCATTTCACGTCGGCTTCAACGCGGCGATGGTGAGCTTCTTCAGCGCGAAGCTGGCTCTTTGATGGGCCACAAACGACAGGCGACAAACAACAAACAACAAACGACCAACGACAGGCGACCAACGACGAACGACAGGCGGACGCGCCGCAACGCGGCGTGCAGCCATGGCGCAGGCACAGTCGCCTGGGCACTGCTGCAAACCACGCCGCCGCCGTCGGCCGAGGCGGTGTTGACCGCGCTGCTCAACGAAGTGGCCGAGGATCTGAAAGCGGTGGTGCTGGTGCTGGACGACTATCACCAGGCCGCTTGCGAACCGGTGGACCAGGCGTTGGCTTTTTTGATCGACCACCTGCCGCCGCAAATGCACGTGGCCCTGGCCACACGCACCGAACCTGCGTTGCCGCTGGCCCGATTGCGCGCACAAGGGCAACTGACGGAATTGCGCCAGGAAGACCTGCGCTTTGTGGACGCTGAGACCGCCGCCTTCCTCGACCAGACCATGGCGCTCAAGCTGTCCGACGCGCATGTCGCGCTGCTCGCGGCGCGCACCGAGGGCTGGGTGGCCGGTTTGCAGATGGCGGCGCTTTCTTTGCAGGGCAACGAGGCACCTGAGCGGTTCATGCAATCGTTCACCGGAAGTCATCGCCACTTGCAGGACTTTCTGCTGGAAGAAGTGCTGCACCGCCAGTCACCGGCGCTGCAAAATTTTTTGCTGTGCACCTCGGTGCTTGAGCGCATGTGCGCCGAGCTGTGCAACGCTGTGATGCAAGACGACGAGGGCCCACGCACGCTGGCCCATCTTGAGCGCGCCAACCTGTTCGTCGTTCCGCTCGATGCCGAGCGGCGCTGGTTCCGTTACCACCATCTTTTTGGCGAGCTGCTGCGCCAGCGCCTGTCGCAGCGCGAGCCAGCCGCGCCGCTGCTGATTCGCGCCAGCGAGTGGTACGAAGCCCGGGGCCAGCCGGTCGAGGCCTTCCAACATGCGCTCGCCGCCAGCGACATGGACAGAGCCATCCGTTTGATCGACGGCGACGGCATGCCGCTGTACTTTCGGGGCGCCATGGCCAGCGTCGTTCAGTCGCTGCAGGCGCTGCCGACCCGCGTGCTCGACAGCCATCCGCGCTTGTGGGTGATGCTGGCGTGGGCGCTGATGATGGCCGGCTACCCGACCCAAATGGCAGAAAAACTGCAAGGCGCCGTGGCGGCCTTGAGGCGCTGCGCGGTAGACGCGAACACCGAGGATCTTTGGGGACAAATCGCCGCGTTGCACGCCTGGGTGGCGGTGGCGAAACACGATGTGGCATCCGTTCACGCCCAGGCGCAGCAAGCCTTCGAGAAGTTGCATTTGCGCAACCAATCAGTGCGCACCGCTGCGCTGTGTGCGCGGGGCGTCGCCCACCAGTTCGAAGGCAACCGCAACGCCGCCAAGCTGGTTTACGCCGCTGTGCTGCGAGTCGGCCAGACAAGCGGCAACTTCATGTTCGTTGTGGTGGCCACTCTGGGTCTGGCCAGCATTCAGTTGGCCGAGAACCAACTGCATGCGGCGGCCAAAACATACCGCGACATCCTGCAAAGGTTGACCGACCCCACGCACACGGTGGCCTGCGAAGCGCACCTGGGACTGGCGCGAATCTGCTACGAATGGAATGACCTGGACGCCGCCGAGGCACACGCCCGGCGCAGCAGCAAACTGGCCGAGCCCATGGAATCTGGCGCAGGCCTGAGCGCCGATGCCGTGACCGCGCAAGTGCTGCAAGTGCGCCATCGCTACACCGAGGCCAGCACCCTTTTGGCGAATGCCGCCAGCGCCGCACACGTGCGGCGCTTCGCAAGCCGGCTGGAAGAAATTGTCGGCCTGCAGGTGCAGGACCTGCTGCGGCGCGGCGAGCACGCCGCCGCGCTGGACTTGGCACAACGCCACCACCTTGCGCTGGCCACGGCCAAGGCCTTGTCGGCGCAGGGCCGTGCGGCAGAGGCTCTGCCGCTGCTCGCGTCCTACCGCGCCCAGATGGCGCAGGCGGGGCGGGCCGACGAGGCACTCAAGGCCATGGTGGCGCAGGCGTTGGCGCTGCACGCGCTGGGCCGCCTGGACGAGGCCTTGCTGGTTTTGCGCGAGGCGCTGCTGCTCGGCGAACCGGGCGGCTTGGTGCGCACTTTGGTGGACGAGGGCCAAGGCATGGCGACGCTGTTGACCGCGCTGTCTGAGCGCGGAACGCTGCCCGACTACAGCGCGCAATTGCTGGCAGTGTGGGGCTCGGTGCAAGCGCCTGGCATTGCAATCGATCAACTTCAGCGCCTGGGCATCGAGCCGCTGAGCGAGCGCGAGTTGGACATCCTGCGGCTGATCCAGCAAGGCCACTCCAACCAGGGCATCGGTGAGACCTTGTTCTTGTCGCTGCACACCGTCAAGTGGCACAACCAGAACATCTTCGACAAGTTGCAGGTCAAGCGCCGCACCGAAGCCGTGGCACGCGCGCTGGCGCTGAAGCTGCTGCCCGCTTGATCGGGACGGCACGGGGCTGACGCTCCTAGCGTGCTGTGGGGGTTTTGCGGGCTCTTGCGGGGTGTTTCCAGCACCGAACCGCTCTTAAGTACGGGGACTTGCGGGGCCCATTTCCATACGCTCGTGTGCTGTTGATGAGTCAGGTGACCCATCGCATTCCACTCCACCGAGTTCAACCCCAAAAACGTTCCATGAAACCATCACTTTCAGCCACCTTCATCTTCAGCACATCCATCTTGAGCACGTTCATCCTCGGCACGTTCGCCTCGGCCGCGCAAGCCGCCCCGAACGACGGCATCGTCGGCCCTTACGCCCGCGTCGAAGTGGGTCGCAGCAATTTCGCCCTGTCCAGCTCGTTGCCAAGGACGGGCTCAGACGAGCGCGGTCAGGCGGTCAAACTCTTTGGCGGCTACCGCTTCAACGAAAACGTCGGCGTTGAGGCGGGCTACGCCGCGCTGGGCTCATTCAGCGAAAGCGTCAACGTCTCTGTCAGTGGCGCCGGCTCAAGCATCAAGCAAGACGGCAAAGCGCGCAGCATCTTCGCCGTGGCAACGGGCCGCTTGCCATTGGGCGAATCGTTGGCGCTGCACAGCCGGCTGGGCGTGTCGTCCGGCAAGGTCAGCGGCACCAACCTGCTGCCAGAAAGCGACAAGTTGACGGGCAGCAAGACATCCGCACTTTTCGGTCTGGGCGCGGAGTACCGGCCCAAGCCGAACGTGGCGCTGACGGTCAACTACGACAACTACGGCCGCTTGTCGAACAACGTCAAGGCCAGCGCGTTGGTGCTTGGCGTGCACTTCACGCTCTGAGCCGTGGTCGCCTGCAAGCGGGCCGATTGGCTCATCCCTTCAGGGTTGATCGCGCTGGCCTTGATTCCGGTGGCGGCGGGGGCGGTCAGGCTGGTGCTGCTGGCGAATCTGCTGCCAAACCTGTCCGCGGATCTGCCAACAGGCAGCGGCCTGCTTACACCGGAAAACGCGCGCTTCTTCAGCGCGCCGGTCCCGGTGCTGTTGCACATTGTCAGCGTGAGCGTCTACAGCCTGCTCGGCGCATTTCAGTTCGCGCCCGGCTTTCGCCGCAGGCGGCCCGACTGGCACCGCGCCGCCGGGCGCGTGACCGGCATTGCGGGCTTGGTCGCGGCATTTTCCGGACTTTGGATGGCGCTTCACTACGCCATCGTTCCGGCCGACAGCGCGCTGCTGCACGCCTTCAGACTTTTTTTCGGTGCGGCCATGGCGCTGTCCATCGTGCTGGGAATCTTGGCCATTTGGCGGCATGACGTGGCGCAGCATCAAGTCTGGATGCGCCGCGCTTATGCGATCGGCATGGGCGCTGGGACGCAGGCGCTGACCCAGCTTCCACTGCTGCTGCTGTTCGGTGCACTCGGCAAGTTGACCCTGGCGCTGATGATGGGCGCCGCCTGGGTGCTGAACCTCGCGGTGGCAGAGTGGCTGATCCGCCGGCAGCAAGGACCCGCCGGCAGCCCTGAAGCCGGTGCGCGCGCCGAGAAGATCGGCGCACAGACTGCCTGAGGCTTCGGGATGTCAGCAGCTTGGGTGTGATGACCGACGCAACAATGAGGCACAACCTGACCCCCACGCATCCATTGAATCTGCAGTCGAACTTGTTTGATGAAGCGGGCACGCAGCGCCTCTCTGAAGGCGTTGTGCTGCTGCGCTCTGCGGCCCCGACAGCCGACTGGATGAGCGAAATCGACCGCATCACCGCGCAGGCAGCGCTTCGGCATTTGGTGGTGCCGGGCGGTAAAACCATGTCGGTGGCGATGACCAATTGCGGCGCGCTGGGCTGGGTGTCGGACGCCTCGGGGTACCGCTACGCCGACCGCGATCCGCTCACTGGATTGGCCTGGCCGCAGATGCCCGATTCGTTTGCCCGAATGGCAGCCCAGTGGGCCGCATTGGCGGGTTTTTCGGGCTTTGCGCCCGACGCCTGTCTGATCAATGGGTACGGTCCAGGCGCTCGAATGGGCCTGCACCAGAACCGGGACGAAAAAGACTTCGGACAGCCCATCGTGTCTGTCTCACTGGGTGCCAGCGCGATTTTTTTACTGGGCGGCCTGACGCGCAGCGCGGCATCGCAAAAGCTGGCCTTGCACAGCGGCGACGTGTTGATCTGGGGCGGCCCCGATCGCCTGCGATTTCATGGTGTGCAGCGACTTGCAACCCAAGGCGCATCAGGTCATGCGGGCACGGGCATTCGATACAACCTGACCTTCCGCAAAGCTGGCTGAGGTTTGCCCCCGAATCAGAGAGCCAACTCACCGATGGCGGCCAAGTTGCAGGGCGGTTGATGCAGGGCTTGCCTGCGCGTGGCCGCGCAAGGTTGCGCGGCCGGTCGTCAAGTTTCGGCCCACGCGAAACGAGCTTTCAGGCCCGACCGAACACCGTATTTCGCCGCACAAACATCACAGGCAAATACCAAACCTTCTGACCCAGGCAACCGCTGGAACGAGGGCGTAACTTGGGTAGAAATTGGCCACGGAGCGCGAGGCTGCGTGTTTGTTTGATGGTTGGCTGTGGGCACAGTCTTGCGCCGTTTAAGCGTGCACTGTCCGGCCTCGATCGCGGCGCTCGCGCCTTGCACGCTGAGCAAGGTGGGGCGCTCGCACTGCCGCAATCGCTACAGCGCAGTAACCCTCACCGAGTGCTTTATTTGGCGCCGCCGCTGGCCTTCGACACGAAAAGCGCCAACGCTGCGATCTCTGCTTCGGTGAGCTTTTCTTTGTACGAAGGCATCTGGCCGAGCCCGTTGCGCAAGGCCTTGGCCACCCTCGCGGCATCGGGCTTCAACTCGTCCAGCACCGGCCCGACGGCACCTTCAGCGCCCGCCGCCTGCAAGGTATGGCACACCGCGCACGCAGGCACAGCACCTTGCGTGAACAGCTTCTTCCCGAGCGCGAGTTGGGCGCTGTCGTCGGCCGCGAGGGAAGGCAAAACCGGCAACGTCATCAAGATGATCGGCAACCATCTGAGTTTTTCGGCCAACAGCGCGAGATGCGGTTGCGTGGTTCTGCGCATGCTCAAGCCACCGTCACTTTCACGGCGTGGTCGGACCAACTCGTGTTGTTGTAGCCGCCGGCATTCTCTTGGCGCTGTTCGGGCTGCACATTTCCTGCCGTGTCGGTGGCGCGACTGACCAGCGTGTGACTGCCGACCGGTAATTTGGTTGCCAGCACGAATTGGCGCCACGCAAAGCGACCCAGGTCGGGACCCACTAAGCGCGCGTCGCTCCATGTCTTGCCCCCGTCTATCGACACTTCGATACGCTTGACGCCGTTCAGCCCGCCGAAGGCCACTCCTTGCACTTGCAACAAGCCGGCCTTCACACTGGCTGCATCAGCCATGGATGGGGGCGCAGGCGAATTGATCCAAGACTTGACCGACATCTCCTGAACGGAAGGCTGGCTCGGGTCGCCCTTGCCGCCCGGCGGCGAGAGGCGGTAGCCGTGCGACATGATGCGGGCCTCGGTCTCCTTGGCTGTGAAAGCCAGGCGCTTGACGTACTTGATGTTGTTGACGCCGGTGTAGCCCGGCACGATCAAGCGCAGCGGGCCGCCGTGGGCGAGCGAGATGGGCATGCCGTTCATTTCCCAAGCCAGCAGCGCGTCGGACATGGCCGCGGCCGGTACCGAACGCTCAACAATGATGCTCAAAGGGTCCAAACCCTCAGGCAGCTTCTCGCCGCCGGTGCCCGTCAAGAAGCCCGCGCCAGACACCACGCCGCCCAGGGCTTCAGCCACCACACGCACTGGCACGCCGGTCCACATCACGCAGCCGGCTGCACCCACCTGCCAGGGTGTGCCGCTGGGCTTGCTGGGGAAGTAGCCGCGTCCGTTGCCCGAGCACTGCAGCACCATCGCAGTGGTCTCCACGCCCATGGTCTTCAGCTCGCGCAGTGTCAGCTTGCGCGGCGCCTTCACGCCTTCGATGCTCACCTCCCAGGCGTCGCGGTCGGCGACGATGGATGCGTCTGGCGCCGGCAAGTTGTTGCGGATGTAGAGCTGCTCGGCCGGCGTGATGACGCCGCTGCCGAAGGCGGCGCGTTTGGTTTCGATGGTCGTGCTGCTGTGCACGATGAGGCTGGCCGGGTCTTTCCAGGCCGCGTACGCGGGCAACGGTTTTGGCGTGGCGCTGGTGGCGAGGGCAACTGGCGTCTCGCCAGCGGCACCGGCGCCGCGGGTGAAGCTAGCCAAGCCAGCGGCGGCCAGTGCGGTGGCGCTGCTCACCATCAGATGCCGGCGAGGCAGGGAAGTCGGGGATTTGCTCATGTTGTCTCCTTTAGAGCGTTTCAGATGCGTCGTTAGTAGGGAACTGCCTGCGAAACAGTTGGTGTCGCAACAACAGAGCGGTCGCCCGTGGGCCTTGCCAAACTCGCTTTGTGAGGCATGCGCGCTCGACGCCTTTTCGCTGCGATGTCCGTTGGATTGCCGTTGCAATCCTTCGTCGTATTTGCGGCTTCAGGGCCGCACACGCTGGTGTTTGTGGTCAGCGCTGCGGTCTTGCTGAAGAAAAATATAACCAATCTGGAGCAGTCGACAAAACGGTATTTTGCCGGGGCATGTTGCCAGGTTCGGCACATATCGATCGGATTCAGGACTTCCATGCGTGCAAGCAGACTTGCAGGATCGATCGAACACGCTTTGACGCTCACCACGTCAGAGAGTAGGGCGCTCGGTGAACCCGCTTTTTGCTCCTTAGGCTCACCAGCTCGCGCTGCGGGCCGCTGGCGGCTGGATGGTCTGCTTATTCGGATGTTCGGCGTGGTTTGAACGCTGTGCGAATCGGTGCAATCTGCGGCCTGTTCATGGCGTCCAGCCCGCGCACTCAAAAAAAGAAAATCACTGCGCCGAAATTATTTGATGCAACGGTTTCTGCGGCACCTGCCAAGCATCGAGATTTGCGCGACAACGGTGCAAGCGGGAGATGCCGGCGAACGTATTGCCCGCACCTGCCCAGCTATGCCTTCCCTTTCCACGGCACCAGCACTTTCTCAAGGTAGCGCATCAGAAGGTCAAAAGCGAATGCCACGATACCAATGACGATGATGCCCATGATCACGATGTCGGTGCGAAGAAAATTCGAAGCGTTCAACACCATTTGACCCAACCCCACATTGGCTGCCACCATTTCGGCAGCAACCAGCGTGGTCCAGCCAAACCCAATGGCAATGCGCATGCCGACCAAAATATCCGGCAGGGCAGAAGGCATGACAACGTGCCTGATCACCTGCGTGTAGCTGGCACCCATGGAGTACGCCGCATTGATTTGCTCTTGCGAAGCGCTGCGCATGCCTGAGCGAGCAGCCAGTGCCAAAGGCGCAAAGCAGCTCAAGAAAATCAACAGCACTTTGGGCAACTCATCGATACCGAACCAAATGATGATCAAGGGTAAATAAGCCAAGGGCGGCAGTGGCCGATAGAACTCGATGATCGGGTCAAAAATGCCGCGAGCCACGCGGTTCATGCCCATCGCAATGCCGATGGGTATGGCGGTCGCGCAGGCCAGCAAGAAGGCCGAGAACACACGAAACATGCTGGCCAGAAAGTGCTGCCACAAGGGCTTGTCGTTGGCAGCGCCGGTGAGGTATTCCACGAACTGCTGGAACACCGCCTTCGGGCTGGGCAGAAACAAGGGTTTGATCCAGCCTGAGCTTGTGGCCAGAAACCACAAGACAAGCAACACGCTGACGGTAACGACGCTGATCGTCACACTGGAGCCTTCGCCTGGCACCTTGAAGCGGCTGGTTTTCAGGGGAATGGATGTGGTTGCCGCGTGGGCAACGATGGAGGCAGTGGAATCAGGCATGTGCGCCTTCCCGGTTGTGAATGATGGAGAGCACTTCCTCGCGCATACGGATGAACTCGGCGTCAGACTTCACTTTGCGTGAATCACCGTGCTCCAAAAACTGGTGTGAAAACGGCACATCTTCATAGACGTGCGAAATGCGTCCGGGGCTCGGGCTCATCACAATGAGGCGGGTCGCCAAGAACAGTGCTTCCTCCACCGAGTGGGTGATGAAGAAGATCATTTTGTTGGTGGCCTTCCAAGCCCGAAGCAAAATTTCCTGCACCTGCTCGCGCGTGAAGGCGTCCAGCGCACCCATGGGTTCGTCCATCAACAACATGGCAGGGTCGTTGGCCAACGCACGGGCAATTCCTACGCGCTGTTGCATGCCTCCAGACAACTCGTAGACGGCACGATCGGCGTATTTTTGCAGCCCCACCAAGGCCAGTTTTTCCTCGGCGACGCGGTCGCGCTTGCTTTTCTCGATGCCCTGCAGCCGCAGGCCCAGACCCACGTTGTCGCGCACGTTCAGCCAAGGCATCAGCGTGTGTTTCTGGAACACCACGCCTCGGTCGGCGCCTGGGCCGGAAACCGTTCGGCCATCAAGCAAGATATCGCCGGTCGACGGAGGAAGGAAGCCCGCCAGGCAATTCAGCAAAGTCGTCTTGCCGCAGCCAGACGCACCAAGCGCGACCACGAAGTCGCCCCCGTTCATTGTCAAATTGACTGGTGCAAGAGCCTGCAGCGTCCCGCCTTTGACGGCGTAATTGACGGTAAGACCTCGAATATCAAGCGTGGGCATAAACTCTCCGGAAAATGCTGGCTCAGAAAAAAAGGGGCAGTCGGACGACAGATGCCGTGCCGAACAAACCCCTTGCGCGCGAAGCTATCGAATCGCTTACTTCGCCATCGCCTTTTTGACGTAGACATCCGTCACAAAAGCCGCGTAGTCGGGTTTGACTTCCTGAATACGGCCCTGCTCTTTCAGGAACGCGGCTGTGTTGGTCATGGCCTTGGCCGCACCCGCGCCCAGCCCGGTGGCGGACAGCTGCTCTTGCAGCGTCGGGAAGGAGTACAGCGCCACCGCGTCTTTGACTTCTGCCGGGTTGGCCTTGGTCCATTTGGCCATGGCTTTGACCTGTGGCGAATCCACGGTCCAGCCGCCAGAGGTGCGACGAACTTCGTCGTTGGCGCGGTTCAGCGCTTTCACGAAAGCCACCATGAAGCCGTCGTTTTCAGCGGCCCACTTGCTGTTGACAATAATGCCCTCGAAAGTTGGGAAGCCTTTCTTACCGATGCTTCCTGAGGTGGAAATCACCTTGCCGTTGCCCTTGATCTTGCTGAGAACCGGGTCCCAGATGAAGGTGGCATCGATGTCACCGCGCTCCCAAGCGGCGGCTATCTCGGGCGGGCGCATGTTCATCACGTTCACGGTGCGCCCGTCCAAGCCTTCGAGCTTCATGTCTGCCATCAGCTGGTAATGAGCGGTCGACACGAACGGCGTCGCCACGCGTTTTCCTTTCAAGTCCTTGACGCTGTTGACGCCAGAACCGTTGCGCGCCACCAGGGCTTCAGCATTGCCGATGTCGGCCGAGATCCAGAACAGCTTGATGTCTTGGCCTTGGCTCGCTGCTGCAGTCAGTGGGCTGGAGCCGGTTTCGCCCATTTGCACGTCGCCTGAAGCCATGGCGCGTATCACATCGCCGCCACCCGAGAACATGCGCCAGTTGATCTTGTAACCCGTGGCCTTTTCAACCTCGCCGGATTCCATCACCAGACGCAGCGGCACCAACATGTCTTGGTGCGCGAACGTGACTTCTTTGCTGCCCTGAGCGAATGCTGTACCGGCAAAGGCCAGGCTGGCAATCAACAAGAATTTCGGAAATTTGAATGTGAGCTTCATGTGTTTTTTCTCGAGTGGGTTGATGCCAATCTTCCGCAGCGCCGCGCTGCGATGGGCACGGTAATGAATATGCACGCTGGTGTGTTTTAAGTTAAGAGCCAGCAAGGTACTAACCATGGAGCCAGTGGCAAGGGATAACCCTTTGGCCGAGTGTAAAAACGACTTGGCGCGCCGAAACGACGCGCTCGCGATCGCTGAACTTACAGATGCCCGTAGCGCCTGGCGACGATGGCTGCCAGCACAAATGCCGCCATCCACAGCGTCTCCACCAGCAAGAGAGTGAACGGCTTCCATCCTGCTTTGGCCAGCTCTTGGAATGAGGTCTTGATGCCCAAGGCTGCAATGGCCACCACAAGGCAAAGGCGCGACACATCGCTGAGGCTTTTTTGTATTTCCACGGGCACCCAGCCCATGGAATTCAGCGCCACCATGATCACAAACACCCACAGGAACCAGGGCACCAACGGCTGCTTGGCTGTGGCTTTGCCGTCTTCGGTCGATTCGCGCTCGGCCTTGAACATGGTGGACACCACCACCACCACCACAGCCAGCATCGACACGCGGAACAATTTCACGATGGTGGCGTAGTCACCTGTGGGGTGATCGATGGTGTAGCCCGCTCCCACGACTTGGGCCACGTCGTGAATCGTGCCGCCTAAAAACAAGCCGGCAAGGTCGGGTGGCAGCCCCAACGCGCGGGCGATCAGTGGGTAAAGAACCATCGCCACGGTAGACAGGACAGTCACCGTGACGACGACGGTCAGGGTGAATCGTTCGCTGTCTTTGGTGCGCGGAAGCACCGACGAAATGGCCAGCGCTGCCGAGGCCCCGCAGATCGCCACTGCACCGCCAGAGAGCACCCCTTCGGCGCGGTTCAGCCCCAGGCGTTTGCCCAAGAAATTGCCCACCCACATCGTGGTGACGACTGCGGCGATCACGATGGCGGCGGTTGACCAACCCAGACCGGCAATTTGCGAGGCGGTGATGCGCGCACCCAGCAAACCCACGCCCAAGCGCAACACGTTGCGCGAGCAAAACTCAATGCCGGGCTTGGCCTTGGGGTCGGCGCTCAGGTAATGAAAAGCCACACCGAAGAAAAGCGCGTAGAGCAGCTGCGGGCCACCGTGCAGGGTCGAGACCAAGGTAGCGGCCATGGCCACCACGCCTGCCAGCAGCGTGCCTGGCAGCACGTGCAACACGAACTTCAGCGGCCTCAGTCCACCTGCGGCAGCGTTGCTCACGCTTTTGCTCGCCGGCCAGCGGCGCGTGCAGAGACCAAGACGGCGAGCGCACACGAGGTGATGCGCGCGGTGATCGAGTCGGAGCGACTGGTCAGGATGATGGGCACCTTCATGCCCAACACCAGTCCAGCGCATTCAGCACCTGCCATGTAGACCAGTTGTTTGTAGACCATGTTGCCGGCCTCTAAATTCGGCAGCAGCAGGATGTCGGGCCGACCCGCCACCTCAGAGACGATGCCCTTGTTCTGCGCCGAGGCGGCAGACACCGCGTTGTCGTAGGCCAGCGGGCCGTCGAGGACGGCGCCGGTGATCTGTCCACGATCGGCCATCTTGCACAGGGCCGCAGCGTCCAGTGTGCTGGCGATGGCGGGGTTGATGTGCTCCACCGCAGACAAGATGGCCACGCGCGGTCGCTCGATGCCCATGGCGTGCGCAAGATGGATCGCGTTTTGCACGATGTCGCGCTTGGACATCAACTCGGGCGCGATATTGACGACACAGTCGGCCAGCAGCAACGGACGATCTACACCGGGCACGTCGAGAACGAAGGCGTGACTGGCGCGGAATTCACCGCGCAGACCGGCTTCGCGTGTCAATGCGGCACTCAGCAGCTCGTCGGTATGCAGGCTGCCCTTCATGAGCGCGTCGGCGGCGCCGTCGCGGCACAGGCTGGCGGCGTGGGCGGCGGCAGCACCGGCGCTGTCGGCGGTGTCCATGATCTCCAGGCCGTCAAGGCTCAGGCCAGCCTGGCCGGCTGCGGCCTGCATGCGGGCTGCCGGGCCGACGAGGATCGGTGTGATCAGGCCAACGCGGGTCGCTTCAATGGCAGCGCCCAGCGAGGCGGCGTCGCAGGGGTAGGCAATGGCCACGCGCAGCGGGCCACAGACCTTGGCTGCGTCGACCAGCGATTTCAAATGAGGGTGGGCGTAGGCCTGGGCAGACAGGTGTGCGGCCTGCTTCGGTGCCGAAGCGACGGCCGGTGAAACGGTGGAATCAGCCATGTGGCCTCCAGGGTGGAGAGTCTGCCTGCGCAACCTAGCAATCGGGACTCAGGCAGGCAGACAGCATCCAATGCAAAGGCGCTGCGCGGGGTGATTCAGCGCAGCGCCACGGGCTCAAAGACGCTGCAACATCAGACGAAGTCTTTGTACTTTTCCAGGAAACGCACCGGCTTGGACAGCGCGTCGCGGCGGAACGGGTCGCCCAGTTCGCGGGTGCACATAATTTCGATGACGCAGGTTTTGCCTTCGTTCATCTGCATGTCGGTGGCCTTCTTGAGGGCCGGGCCAACGTCTTCCAAACGGTCCACCACGATGGCTTCGGCACCCATGGCACGCGCCATCTCGGACCAGCTCTCGTTTTCCAGCTCGGCCGCCACGAAGCGGCGGTTGTAAAAGTCGACCTGGTTCTTCTTCTCGGCGCCCCACTGGCGGTTGTGGAACACCACGGCCGTCACCGGAATGTCGTGGCGCACGGCAGTCAGGATCTCGACCATGCTCATGGCCCAGGCACCGTCGCCAGCGTAAGCAATGGCAGGACGGTCCATCGCGGCGAGCTTGGCGCCGATCATGGTGGGCAGTGCGTAGCCGCAATTGCCAAAACTCATCGGGGCAAAGAAGCTGCGCGGCTCTTCAAAACGCAGGTAGCTGTTGGCCACCGAGTTGATGTTGCCGATGTCGGTGGACACCATCGCGCGCGGCGGCATGGCTTTTTCCAGCTCACGCAGCACTTGGCGTGGGTGCAGATAGTCGCCACCGTTGAAGGTCTTCTCTTTTTTGTTTTCCTCAATCATGTCAAGGCTGAAGGCGTCTTTTTCGTGGGTCCACTCGTCGAGCTCTTTCTCCCAGGCGGCTTTTTCGCTGGCGATGGTCTTGGCGCGCTCTTCCATGGTGGCGTCACAGGCCAGGGTCTTGCCGGTCAGGCGCTTGGTGAGTTCCAGCGCGGTGGCTTTGGCATCGCCGTGGATGCCGACCGTGATTTTCTTCACCAGACCGAGGTTGGTGTGATCGGCTTCGACCTGAATGATCTTGGCGGTTTTGGGCCAATAGTCCATGCCGTGCTGTGGCAGCGTGCCGAACGGGCCCATGCGCGAACCCAGCGCAATCACCACGTCGGCTTGGGCGATGAGCTTCATGGCGGCTTTGGAGCCCTGGTAGCCCAGTGGGCCGGCCCACAGTGCGTGGCTGGCGGGGAAAGCGTCGTTGCGCAGGTAGCCAGTCACAACCGGTGCGCCCAAACGCTCTGCCAAAGCCTTGCAGGCGTCCACGGCACCACCCATCACCACGCCGCCGCCGGCCAAGATGACCGGAAATTTGGCCGTGGCCAAGAGTTCAGTGGCAGCGGCCAGCGTGGCTTCGCCACCGGCGCCACGGTCGACGCGCATTGGCTTGGGAATCTCGCATTCGATCTCGCCGTAGAAGTAGTCACGCGGGATGTTCAACTGCGTCGGGCCGTTGTCGCTCATGGCGCGGTCGAAGCAACGCGCGGTGTACTCGGCCATGCGCTTGGGGTGCGTCACGTGGCCTTGGTATTTGGTGAATTCTTCAAACATGGGCAGTTGGTTGGCTTCCTGGAAGCCGCCCAGGCCGATGCCGGTGGTTCCGGTTTCGGGGGTGATGATCACCACCGGGCTGTGGGCCCAGTAAGCAGCCGCAATGGCGGTCACGCAGTTGCTGATGCCAGGGCCGTTTTGGCCGATGGTCACGCCGTGGCGGCCCGACACGCGGGCATAGCCGTCGGCCATGTGGGCCGCGCCCTGCTCGTGCACCACCGGGATCAGGCGGATGCCGGCGGGGGCGAAGATGTCCATGGCGTCCATGAAGGCCGAGCCCATGATGCCGAACATGTCGGTGACGCCGTTGGCCACAAGGGTTTCCACAAACGCCTCGGACGGCGTCATTTTCTGCACGCCAGTGGCGTCGGTGCGGGTGTCGGTGAGGGTCTTGCTCATTGATGTCTCCTGTGGCGTTGGCCGGTGGTAGCTGCTCGAATATGAAACTTTACATTCCATTTTTTGGATATGTGCCGCAACTTTAGGGCCATGCTTTGACAAAGTCAAATAAAATATCGTTTATTGGAATTTTTTTAATCATTTATTGAAATTGAACTATGATCCGTTCGATGAAAATAGAGCCTATTTCTGTTCAAGCGCCGGTAGAAATCAACGGCGACACCCCCACGCTGCGCCTTTTCGCGCTGCTGGAAGTGATCGCCTCCAAAGACCAGTTCTTTTCTCTGCAAAGCCTTACCGAAAAAACCAACATTCCCAAACCCACGTTGCACCGCATGCTCCAGCAGCTGGAAAGCGCTGGCTTGCTGGAGCGCAGCGGCGACAGCCGTCAATACGGCACGGGCGTGCGGCTGCGCAAGCTGGCCGAAAATCTGTTGCTCAACGACACCTTTCACGGCGCCCGCCATGGTGTCCTGCGCGCATTGGTCAACGAGGTTGGTGAGAGTTGCAACCTGACCGCGCTCAGCGGCAGCGAGGTGATGTACCTCGACCGCGTGGAAACCGCCGCTCCGCTGCGCTTCTATCTGCATTCGGGCTCGCGTGTGCCCGTGCACTGCTCGGCCAGCGGCAAGCTCTTCCTGGCGGGGATGACGCCCGCACAGCGCCAGCGTTTGCTTGCCTACGCCACGCTGGAAGCCTTCACACCAAAGACACTGACAGATCTGGGTGCGCTCGAAGATGAGATCAAACAGGTCAAGCGCCAGGGCTTTGCGCTGGACAACGAAGAATTTTTGCCCGGCCTGTTCTGCGTGGCCGTCCTCGTGCCCAGTGCCAGCGGGCATTCGAATCTGTGCGTGGCCGTGCAGGCACCCGTCATGCGGCTGACCACCGACAAGGCGCTGAGCCTGCTGCCCGCGCTGCACCGCGCGGCAGATGCACTCAGTCGCATCGAAAACGATGCAACTACTTCCTTGGACGACGTCCAGCGCGCCTGAACACGGTCCCCACAACAGCCGAAAGACCCGATCCATGTCAGAACTGAATTCCTTGAGCCCGACCCAGACAGTTTGCGTTCGCGATGTCTTCGGCATCGACACCAACCTGACCGTGCCCGCCTTCGCCGAGCGCGATGAGCACGTGCCCGACATCGACACCACCTACCGCTTCAACCCCGAGGTCACGTTGGCGCTGCTGGCCGGTTTCAGCCGTGACCGCCGGGTGCTGGTGCAAGGCCTGCACGGCACCGGCAAATCGACCCACATTGAGCAAGTGGCCGCGCGGCTGAACTGGCCCTGCGTGCGCGTCAACCTCGACGGCCACGTGAGTCGGCTTGACCTGGTGGGCAAAGACGCGGTGGTGCTGCGCGACGGACAGCAGGTCACCGAATTCCAAGAGGGCATCGTGCCGTGGTCGCTACAGCGGCCCATGGCACTTATTTTTGACGAGTACGACGCCGGCCGCCCCGACGTGATGTTCGTGATCCAGCGCATCCTCGAACGCGACGGCAAGTTCACTTTGATGGACCAGAACCGCGTGTTGACACCCAACCCCTATTTCCGGTTGTTTGCCACCGCCAACACCGTGGGTCAAGGCAATTTGAACGGTCTGTATCACGGCGCGCAACGCTTGAATCACGCCCAGATCGACCGCTGGAACATCGTGGTGGCGCTCAACTACCTGGCGCGCAAGGAAGAGATCGCGATCGTCACCGCCCGCGTGCCCGCTTACGCCGACGCTGCCGGGCAGGACATGGTCAACGCCATGGTGGCCGTGGCCGATCTCACGCGCCAGGGCTTTCGCGTTGGCGACCTGTCCACGTTGATGTCACCGCGCACCGTGATCACCTGGGCCGAGAACGTGGAAATCTTCCGCGACCCCGGGCTGGCGTTCAAGCTCTCGTTCGTGAACAAGTGCGATGAATCTGAGCGCCCCGTCGTGGCCGAGTATTTCCAGCGCTGCTTCCACCGCGAGCTTGAAGAATCGCACGCGCTGATCGCCTGAGCCGCCATCCCGAAACACACCCCATGACCGAGTCCCTGGGAGACGCAGCCCGCGCAACACGCCATCAGCAGCGCATCGACGACTTGTGCGCCGCCTCGATCCGCGCGCTCAGCGGCGACGCTGAACTGCACTTTCGCGGCCGTCGGCTTTACCGCGGCAGCAAGGCGCTGCCGCCATTTGCGCCGCACCTGAACCCGGCACCAGGCACCGACGACTTCGGCTCGTTTCGCGGCGCAGCCGACGCCATGGCGCTGAGGGTGCGCCTGAGCGACACCGCGCTGCACCAGCGCCTGCGCCCTGCCGAGCCACTGCCGCGCATGCTGTTCGAAATGATGGAGCAGTTTCGCGTTGAAGCGCTGGCACCTGCCGACATGCCGGGTGTGATCCACAACCTGCGGCACCGCTTCGAGGCTTGGTCGCTCGCCTTCTTCAACAGCGGTTTGACTGAGACTGCGCGCGGGATTTTGCTCTACACCGTGGCGCAAATCACTCGCTCGCGCGTGACCACGCAGCAGGTCATCGAAGCCAGCGAAGACGCGATCGAGGCGACACGCATGTCCATCGTGCCCAAGCTGGGTAGCGCGCTCGCGGGCTTGCGCCGCGCGCGCCACGACCAGGCGGCTTACGCGGAGCACGCGCTGTCGATCGTGCAAGCGGTCTGCGCCATGCTGACAGAAGGCGATGAGGGTGACGAGGCCGACGACGCTGCCAACGAAGCCGAGGCCAAAGACCCGCCCAAGCTGTTCAACCTCTGGATGGATTTCGACGCCGACGGCGAGGAAGGCTTTGTGGCAGCCAGCAGCGGCCATAGCCGCCTGCTGACCGAGTCGGGCGATGCATACCGCGTGTTCACCGACGAGTTCGACACCGAGGTCGATGCCATCAGTCTGGTGCGCGCCGCTCAGCTGGACGATTTCCGCCACCGCCTGGATCAACGCATCGCCCAGCAAGCCATCCAACAGGCGCGCCTTGCCCGCGAGTTGCAGGCAGTGCTGGCCGTGCCGCAGCGCGATGGCTGGCAAGGCGGGCTGGAAGAAGGCCACATCGACGGCCGCCAGCTCAGTCGCCTGATCACCTCGCCCTCGGAGCGGCGGCTGTTCCAGCAAGAGCAACTCACCCCGCAGTCTGACGCTGTGCTGGGCTTTTTGATCGACTGCTCAGGCTCGATGCGCCAGCACATTGAAGCGGTGGCCACGTTGGTTGACGTGATGGTGCGCGCGCTCGACCAAATCGGTGTGAGCAGCGAAGTGCTCGGCTTCACCACCGGTGCCTGGAACGGCGGACGCACCCAAAAGGCGTGGCTGCGCGCCGGCCGACCGGCCCACCCCGGTCGGCTCAATGAAACCTGCCACATCGTCTTCAAAGACAGCAACACTTCGTGGCGTCGCGCGCGCCGCTCGATTGCCGCCCTGCTCAAGCCCGATTTGTTCCGCGAAGGCGTGGACGGCGAAGCAGTGCTGTGGGCCGCGCGGCGGCTGGTGGAGCGCTGCGACGGACGACGCCTGTTGCTGGTTTTCTCAGACGGCAGCCCCACTGACGGTGCCACGTCGCTGGCCAACGACAGTCACTACCTAGACCACCACCTGAGTCACGTGGTGGCGCAGCTCTCAGCCCAGAGCGAAGTGGAAATTTACGGCGTTGGCGTGGGCCTGGATTTGAGCCCCTACTACCGCCAAAACCGCGCCTTCGACCTGTCCAACTCGGTCAGCAACCAGGTGCTGCGCGAGATCGTGGCGATGCTCGCGGCAGGACCGCGTCGGCGCTTCGGCTAAACCTGAACCTACAACAACTGCGCCATGCGCTCGGCCGCTTGTTGCATCAGCGGCAACCGTTCAAGTGCGAGTGCCAGAGGCATCCGCGCCACGGGCGCATGCACCGCCAGCGCAGCGCGCACCTCGCCCGTGGCGTCGCGCACAGGCACGGCCACCGCCACCAGCCCCAACACAAACTCTTCGCGGTCAAATGAATAGCCACGTTCGCGGATGGTGTCGCACTCCGCTCGCAAAGCCCGCGCGGTGGTGATGCTGTGCTCGGTGGCGGGTTTCAGGTCCAGGGTGCGCAGCATCGCCTCGCGCTGTTTGTCCGACAAATGGGTCAGAAACAACTTGCCACTGGCGGTGCAGTGCAGCGGCACATGGGCGCCCACATCCAGCGTGAGCCGCCAGGGCCAGGGCGCTTCGACCCGGTCGAGATAAAGCACGCCAGCGCCGTCCAGCGTGGTGAAGTTGCAGGTTTCCCCCACCTGCGCCACCAGCGTGGCAAGCACCTCGTGTCGCAAGCCGCGCAGGCTGCCGTGGTTGAGGGTGTTGAGCGACAGCCGACGCAGCGCGGAGCCGACCACAAAGTCGCGTTCGTTGACATCGCGCGAAACAAAACCGCTTTCCATCAGTTGGCTGCACAAGCGGTGCACCGTGGCCTTGGGCAGTTCGAGCGCCTCGATCAGCTCGGCCAACGACATCGGGCGCCCCTCGTCGGCCAACACAGCCAGCAGCCGCAAGCTGCGCTGCGCCGACGAGCTGGAGCCGCCGGCTTGGGAGTCGGTCATTGGCGTGGTTTGGGTCATGGGCACCAGGTGTTTTGTCGAATCGACGCGATTCTAAAGAGACCAAAAACAGGGAAAACACCAATAATGGAACGTTGCGTTTCATTATTGTTGACCTTAGACTTTCAAGTGGATAAGAAATTCCACCCATCGGATGTGTGCGGTCTGGACTCAGTGACGCAGCGCCCAGGGCAATCCAGCAAACGTCGAGGCCGCAGTTCGACACCGATGGCGTCAATTCATCGCAGACGAAAAACCCGCCGAAATGGCTTTGTGACAGACCAAACAAAAAACGCGAATCGCCCATTGGTCGCCAGGACAAAGCAATCGTCTGGGTTGCGTCGGCCTCCTTGAGATGGCAGCCCGCTCGGAAACCGTCAACCCACCCACCGCAACCAGGAATCGACTGTGAACACATCCCTAACCCCAGCCCGCTGCCTCATTTATGGCTTGTTGGGCCTCGCGCTCGCGGCGGCGGCACCAGCCTGGTCGGAAACGCTGAACTACCCTGACAAACCGATCCGCTTGGTTGTGCCCTATCCGCCGGGTGGCGGAACTGACATCGTCGCGCGGATCGTCCAAGCGCGATTGCAAGCCGCACTGGGCCAGCCGGTTGTCATTGACAACCGGGGCGGCGCAGGCGGCTCGTTGGGCACTGAAATCGTCGCCAAGGCACCTGCCGACGGCTACACCGTGCTGTTTACATTGAGTTCGCACACCATCAACCCGGCGATCTTCCCCAAGCTTTCGTTTGACACCGCCAAAGACTTTGCTCCCGTGGGGCTGGTCGCATCCTTGCCGCAAATTTTGGTGTCCAACCCCCAGGTCAGCGTTCGCAACGTGGCCGACTTGGTGGCGCAGGCCAAGGCCGCGCCCAATAAATTTTCGTTTGCCAGCGTGGGCAATGGCTCACCCGGCCATCTGGCAGGTGAGTTGATGGTGCTTCGCACCGGTGCGCCGATGCTGCACATTCCCTACCGGGGCGGTGGTCCGGCCGTGACCGATGTGATCGCTGGACAGGTGCCTTTGTTGTGGGTGTCAATTCCGGCTGCGGCGGCATTTGTGAAGGCTGGCAAGCTCAAAGGTTTGGCGGTCTCCACTACCAAACGC
>JBBRGA010000037.1:0-24569 GCA_038241115.1 Burkholderiales bacterium
CCGTGCCCGCCTACCTCGGTGTGGGCTGATTACAGCGCCGCGCCGCCAGTGGCCACCCGCGGTCGTTCACCGCCGCCATGCAGACCGCATCAGGTCCGCAGTTGGCGCAACCGGCGCAAAGCCGCCGCCACGGCGCCACACCCTCCAACACACCGCCTTGGCCGCGCTCGTCTGACCGCGCGCCCATGCCTGGCCGCCCTCCGGGCGGCCAGGCATGGATCACCCAACAATCAAATGACCATCAACCCCCGCTACCGCGCCCTCACAGCCAGAAAACAGCGTTTCCTGGCAGCCGTTCACAGTTGGTTCTTTACTTTGCCCGCCACGAACGCACGCGCTACCGCGAGGGTGAAAGCCGGGTTGTCTACCGCGCGGTGCTGCGCTTGGCGCAACAACACGTTGCCGGTAACTGCGCCTTCCAAGCGCGCTTTGAAGCGGCCGTTGCTGTCGAGCAGCACCAGCGCAATGCCGCTCTCCGCCAAGCGATGCATGAGGGGTGCGCTGATACCGACATACCCAAAGCAGACCACCGCATGCAAATGGTGCAGTGGCACGCGCAGCTTGGTTTCTTGCTCCACCTCAACCCGCAAAGTGTCGTTGTCCAGACGCAAACGGCTGTCAGGCAGCGTGACGTACAGGGTGTTTAAAAGTTGCATGCGCAGTCGCTCAGTTCAAGCTTCACACTCAAGCGTCGGGGTTGAACAAATCGGTATTCGCTGTGCCGGTTTGCAAACGCACAAAAGCCTCAGGCTGACAGCGTTCGCGCAGTGAACACCCTTTGCAGCGGCGCGTGTCCAAGGTGGGCGGGGGCAGCGTGCCGCTGGCCAGCATGGCGCGAACCGCAACAGCGGTTTGTTGAACTTGGTCGCGCAGCGCTTGGGTGATGGGCAGCAAACGCCTGCGGCGCGAGCTGGCGTAGTACAGCGCGCCCTCACTCACCGCCCGGCCGGTCATCTCTTCCAAGCACAGCGCTTGCGCCGCAAGCTGAACGTCATCGCAGGCTGCAATATCGGCGGCTTTGTGGCGGGTGCCGTGTTTGTATTCCACCGGATATGGCGTGCCGTCGGGCTCAAACTCGACCACGTCGGCCTTGCCGATCAGGCCCAAGGCGTCGCTCCACAACGGCAAGGCGCGTTCTACCCGCAAGCCCTTGCGTTCCTCCACGCCGGGTTTGTCCACGGTGGCATGAACTGCCTGGCCGCGCAGCGTGTAAACGTTTTCGTCAAACGCCTGTTCAAGGTGAATAAGACCGCACTGGCGTGGGCAATAGGCCCAGTGCTGCAAGGCAGACAAAGTGATGGGCTCAAGCGGTTCCAGCGGCTTAAACGTCACGGCGGTGTGCATGGCGATAGCGGGGGGAAGATTTATTTCGCACCAGTAGGAACAAACGCCGCACTTTAAAATTCGAACTCGTCAAACGAGGAGCCCGACATGCCGACGTTGCAAGAGAACCTTGAAAAAGAGCGCGTTGAAATCGAGGCGATGAAACTTTCACCCGAGGCGCGCGCCGATCTGGCTGACAAGCTGTGGTTGAGCGTGCATTCCACAGACGAGGTTGATGCCGCGTGGGAGGCTGAAATTGCTAAGCGAATTGCCCAGATCAACGTAGGCGAGATGCAGTGCGTGCCTTGGTCAGACGTGATGGGTGATCTGCGTGCCAAGCTCGCTTGATGGAACTTCGCGTCCACCCGGCGGCGCGCCGCGAAGTGAACGACGCGTTTGACCGGTGCCAAGCCAAATTTGGAAAACGGATGGCACAGCGTTTTCAAACCAGCGTCGAGCGCGCTGGGCAGACCTTGTTGCGCGAGCTTGGCCTCGGTACGCCAGCTGCAAATGGGGTGCGCATGCTGCCGCTTCGCGGACTGCCGCACACCTTCGTCTATCGATGGGAAGGAACCGTGATCTACGTCATTGCGTTGACGCATCAAAGTAGGCAACCGCGATATTGGACAGGCAGGTTGCCCGATTGATTTCAACGGTAAGAGGAGCCTCACTGAAGACCTTTCTTGGCATCTGATCCTGACGGCAAAAGCGGGCTTCAAGAGCGCTGACCTGCAACAGTCACGCTTCAGCAGCGACGCATCAACGTCACACCGGGTGCCGCCTGAATTTCCTGACCTATGGCCACGGGGGCACCGTCGAAAGTCACAGCGTAAGCGCCGATGTCACGTGCAGGCGCGGTCGGGTCAACTGACGAGATAGCCAGGCGGTCAAACAGCGCATGCGAGTGCGCATTGCCCAGCTCACTGTCGTGCTTAAAAACATACAGGCCGCGAGTGGCCATCTGACCGCGCGCCGCAGACCTGTCATGCTCAAACATGTCTTCGAGCGCTTTGAAGAAGAGCTCGAGGTCGTCGGCACCAAAGCCGGTTTGTTTGGCCAAAAACGCCGACACAAAGCCGTGTGATCGGTACAAGCCGTAAGGCACTGTGTGTTTGCGGCCCATGGTGCGGTTGTCGCCTGCTTGCTTGTCCGCCTCAGCTTCAGTGGCTACGGCCATGCGTGTGATGTTGTGTTCCGAAGACGCGACAGGATCGATGGATCGTGCGAAGGTCAATTGCACTGGCCCGCGCACTTGGCCGCAATTCGGTGCTGATTTCAAACTCATGACGGCATCGAAAGTGCGAATGTCAAAGAAGTTCTCACGCATCCACTTCCTACCGCCATCAGATTCTTCTTGAGACGGTTTGCGCCCCTTTGATTGCTTAATGGCTTCGTTGAGGAGTTTTTTGAGTGCGGCGTTTGGTTTTACGTCTTTGATCCAAGCTTGAATCGCTTTCTTGTCCGCGTCAGAAGCCACCACCAATTGATGCTTGTCGTCTTCTGTCTCGTCGACTGTCCTCTTTGCCTGAAGGGACTCAATCACGCCGCGCATCACGTCTCTTGCTTTGAACAGTGGCCAGCTCCGAATGGGGACATGATCACATGGGACGCAACACTTATTCAACCGCCTTGCCCACCAGCCGATTGCCCCTGAACGCCATCGCGGTGTCAAACGCACTGCTCACAAACCCGAGCACGGCGGCAAATTCTTCGTCGCTGAGTTGACGGGCGGCGTCGCGTGATCGGTAGACATTGGCCAATTCGCGTTCGCGTCCGGCCTGCACGGCCAAGCGGCCCACGCCCAGGTCTTCCAGCGTCTTCCACAGCTTGGGGTTGTAGGCGCGGGTGAGTTTCATCACCACCGGGATCGGGTCTTTGCGGCCCAGCACGGCCGCCAGGCGCAAGATCACTTCAAACGGCAAACCCACTTTGCCGCCTTCCACCGCTTCCAAAAGTGACGTGTCCTTGAGGTTGATGGCTTGGCCCAATTCAGTGAGCGTCAAACCGGCCGCGTCGCGCAGTTCGCGAAACAGGCTCCCCGCTTTTTCAACCGCATCTCGCTGCGCCAGCGGCAAGCGCGATTTGACCAATTTGAACGACAAATCGGCGGCCGCACCGACGGCTCCCGATGCGGCGCTGCCGGTTAAGCCCAGCACAAAACCTGTCCACGCCCGCAGGTCACGGGCCAGCGCTTGGATGCCTTTGTCCAAGCTCAATCCGCCCACCAGAGACGGTAGCGATTTCGGGGTACTTTTGGAGGCTGTTGCTTTGCGCGGCGCGGCTTTTGCGCGGGTCGTCAGTTTTTTCGCGGCTGTGGGCATGGGCGGCTTTCCGGAAAAATGAAGCCTGGCAATCAGGCTGCGGTCACTGACGTCGTGGGCAGATCATTCAAACAGTTTTGACCTTGACTTTGGCGTGCTCGTGGATGCCCATGGCACCAAAAAACAAAGCCACCAAACGGTGCGCGTCGGTGAAGGCGACGCTGCGGTTTTCGCTGCGCCGCGCCAGCACCCAATTGAGCAAATCACCGGCTGCGATGAAGTCGACCCGGATCAAGCGCGTGCAAGACACGTTGACGAAAGCGGCTGCGCCCAATTGCGCGTCCATGCGCTTCAAGATTTCGCCGATGTCGCCCACCAGTTGACCGGACAGCTCGACGCCGGCTGTTTGACTTTGGCCGTTCTCGTCGATCAGATGTGACTCGACAAAATGGGCACTGATATCGCTCACCAAGGAGCCGGCCGACGCGTTGGTGCTTTGACCAATGGCACTGACGCGCACCTTGCAGCGGGCGCTTTCCCACGACGGAGGCGATACCTCGTAGGTCACGCAGTAGTCGATGGCGGTCTCGTCGAACTGATCGGGCCGATTGGTCATGCGCAGGGCTTCCATGCGCAGGTGCCAGTACAAGGGATCGACGTCGCGCAAACCGGTAGGCGAGGCTTCCGTCAAGGCAAAGAACAGGCGCTCACCGGCCAACCAGCGCATCTCGATCGGCTGGGTAATCCAATTGCGGAACAAAGCGCTCAAGGCCGCACATGCCTCCGGGTCGACCGCACGCAATGCGCTCCAGTCGAACACCCAGGGCAAAGGCATTTGCAGGGTTTGTGCGCGCAGGCTGGCCACGGCGTCAGTGTCGATATAAGGCGGGCAGACCCAGCCAATTTGGCCGTCGATGCGGCCCCCCGCAGGGCGCTCTTCGCTGGCTGCTTCAGCCACCAGCTTGGGCATGGAATACCACTGCGGAGCAGACCAACCAAACTGCTGCGCGTAGTCGAGCGCCAAGCTCTCGAAGCGCATCTGTTGGCCGATGGCACGGTACAAATCAAACAGCACCAACCAGGTTTCGGCGTGCTGGGCTCGGCTGCCACCGGCGCCCGTCAAACCGGTGAGCGACTGTTCGCAGAGGTCGAAATCAGCATTCGCGAAGGCAATGACGGCCTCGTCCAAATCAGGATCGTGTCGAACCTCGGTTTCTACCGCAGCAGGCGGCGCAGCGAGCGCAGCCGCCGGAACAAGGCGCGACTTGTCGGTGCCGCCAAGCCCGACAGCGTCCGATGCCGCCAGCGTGGGAACAAGATGTGGCGCGCCGGACAGCGGCGACATGCCAGCGCCCATGACTGCCACATTGGGCGTCCCCAAAGGCGCATTCGATGAAAGTTCTCCCGAATCCATCACCAAGCTGCGTCGGTTTGACACGCCGACAACGGTGGGGCGGTAGGCGCGTTGTTCCAGGCCGGCGGGTTGGGTGCGAGCGTTGAAGAAATCGCTGTTGCGGCGGCCCTCTCCGGGCAGAGCCTCACCTACCATTTGCTGCTCGATCTGGTCAATTTTTGCCTTCATGCCGCCGTCTTGGCGCAGGCCGCTGTCAGGCAGGCGGCCTTCGGAATCGTCCATTCGCGATGAGGACCCACCGAGAGCCGCCAATTGCTCAGGAGACAAGCCTTCTCGACGCACCTTGCGCAACACGTCGAACTCGCGCTTGCGCACGAAGTCGTTGCGGCGCTTGCGCTCGATCATGGCCTTCAGTTCGGCCTTGGCGAACTCGGTCTCGCGCACCGCCCCCGCTGGCTCGCTGAGGTCGTTCCACTCGGTGCCGGGATTGGCCACGAACTTGACCACCTTGCGGAAGAAACTGCCGGCGTCTTTAGGGTCCGTGGTCATGGCTTGGAGGCTTGAGCGGCAGGTTCGACGGCTGATTGAGCGGCTAGTTCGTCAACGTGGCCAGGCGGTCAGTCGCCAAACATTTTTTGCTTCAACTCACGGCGCTGTTGCGCTTCCAACGACAAGGTCGCGGTAGGGCGTGCAATGAGTCGACCCAAACCAATGGGCTCGCCGGTTTCGTCGCAAAAACCATAGTCGCCCGCATCGATTCGGACGATGGACTGTGAAATTTTCTTCAACAGCTTGCGTTCGCGGTCGCGTGTGCGCAGCTCCAGGGCATGTTCTTCCTCAATCGTCGCGCGGTCGGCTGGATCGGGAACGATAGAGGTGTCTTCGCGCAGGTTTTCAGTGGTTTGTCCGGCGTTGCTGAGCAAGTCGTCTTTGAGAGTTTGCAGGCGCACCCGGAAAAATTCGAGTTGCTTGTCATTCATGTACTCGGCCTCGGGCATGGCGAACAACTCGGCGTCGCTTAGCTCTTTGCCGCTCTTGCTTTTCCAAGCATTCGCCAGCTTTGGGTCCATCTTTTGCACCGGCTTGGGCGCATCGGTCATGACCTGGTTCATCACGCGAGTTGGCGGCCTGGGAGGCGCAAAGCGGTCTGCAAAGCGCGAAGTGGGCGGCGGCAACGGAACCACGGCTTGAACGATTTGAGATGCGCGGCCACGACCACCAGCGCGCGGCGCTTTCGCCGGAGCGACGACTTTCGGCGCCGGCGTGACGGCAGCTGCCACAGCCACTACGGGGATTGCAGCAACTTCGGGAACTGACTTTGGAGAACTGGAAACTTTCAATGGAGGCACAGTCTTAACAGCCGGCTGGACGGCCGGTGGGGGTGACGATTTTGAAATCGGTTTGGCGCTTGCGTTCAACACAAGCGCTGGCATTTGTTTAACGGCAGATTTGGCAGAAGGTTTAACGGTCAGCTTGCCCGCGGGCTTGGCAGCGGGTTTGGTCGACGCTTTGTCGGCGGATTTGGCGGGTTGCTTCGCCACAACTTTGGAAGCTGGTTTGAGGACCGACGTTTTGGTTTTGGCAGCTGGCTTGACAGCTGGTTTGGCAGCCGGCTTGGGGGTCGGTTTGGAAGTCGCTTTGGGGGCCGACCTGCCTGCCGATTTGGGGGTTACTTTGAGCAGCGCCTTGACAACGGCTTTTGTTTTGGCAGTTGGCACCACGACTTTCCCTGCCGCTGCTTTTTTCGCTACTGCCTTCTTGACCGGAATCTTGTTCACTGGGGTCTCCTCGACGCGCTGTTTATACCCGTACGGCTTGTGGCGGAGGCTCTGCAAGGCCGTTTTCGCGCGTCGCGGATTGTAGCCACGCTGCTGCTCACAACGCGCCCCTTCAAAAGTCCGCGTCAAACCTCATTCAAGCCACGCACTGCTCCAAGCCTTGCAAAAATATATCTTGAGGAAGATCGATGCCGATGAACACCATCTTGCTCGTCTTTTTCTCGCCGGGCATCCAGCGCGGCCCCATGTCGCTGCCCATGAGCTGATGCACGCCTTGGAAGATGACTTTGCGGTCGCTGCCCTTCATGTGCAAAACGCCCTTGTAGCGCAGCATCTTGGGGCCGTAGACCTGAACAATGGCGCCCAGAAAGTCTTCCAGCTTGGCTGGGTTGAGGGCTTTGTCGGACCGGAAGACGAACGACTTCACATCGTCGTCGTGAGCATGGTGGTGCGGATGGTCGCAGTTTTCGTCGTGAACGTGATCATGGCCGTGGTCGTGAGATTCATGGCCATGAGATTTATGGGCATGCGCATCGGGCTTCAAAAAGTCAGGGTCTATGTCGAGCTTGGCGTTCAGGTTGAAACCCTTCAAATCAAACACTTTTGCCAGCGCGACCTCGCCAAAGTTAACGGCGGTTTGAGGCGCGCGCGGGTTCATGTGCTTCACGCGATGTTTGAGCGCCTCCAGCGCAGCGGGCTCCACCAAATCGGCCTTGCTGAAGAAAATTTGGTCGGCAAAACCAACCTGCATGCGGGCTTCCTGGCGATCGTTGAGTTGCTGTTGACCGTGCACAGAATCAACCAAAGTGAGGATCGAGTCGAGCAAATAGCTCTCGGCAATTTCATCGTCCATGAAGAAAGTTTGCGCCACCGGGCCAGGATCGGCCAGGCCGGTGGTTTCAATCACCACGCGGTCGAATTGCAACTCGCCTTTGCGCTTTTTCTCGGCCAGATCGGCCAGTGTGGTGCGCAGGTCTTCGCGGATGGAGCAGCACACGCAGCCGTTGTTGAGCTGAATGATTTGCTCGTTGCTGTCTTGCACCAGAATTTCGTTGTCAATGTTTTCGGTGCCAAATTCGTTTTCGATCACGGCGATTTTTTGGCCGTGGGCCTCGGTCAACACGCGCTTCAGCAAAGTGGTTTTACCCGAGCCGAGAAAGCCGGTGAGGATGGTGGCGGGGATGAGGGCCATGATGATTTCCTTTGAAAGTTCAGCGAGTGTCTTGGGGCGCGTGCACCGCAATCAGCGCAACCTGACAAGCTAGCACACTTGTCAAGGGACGCCGCGGTAAGCTAGGCGCACTTTGACTCTTCGCCCCGGCGCGATGGCTGACCCACAACCCCCCAGTGACTCCAGCGGCAAATCCAGCGGCAAACCCAACGGCAAGGTCGCTGACAAAACCGCAAACAGTTCTGCAAACCACGCGGCAAACCACGCGGCAAACAAAGCCACCAGCAGAACCGCGAGCAAATCCGCCGACAAATCAGCGGAAAAATTGACCCTGCGGGTGGATCCGCGCGGTGACCTGCGGGTAGACGAGCGCGTTGACAAACGCAGCTTCTTCAAGCGTTTGGTGGAAATGGTTTCGCCCGGTCCTGATTCGCGCGATGAGCTGATGGAAACATTAGCCGACGCAGAACACCGCGATCTGATCGAGCCCGAATCGCGAATGATGCTGGAAGGCGTGTTGCGCATGGCCGACATGACGGCCGGCGACGTCATGGTGGCAACGCCGCACATCGATTCTTTGGACATCGACGCCGCCTACGACGATTTGCTGCACTTGGTGATCGACACCGGCCACTCGCGCTTTCCAGTGTTTGAGGGCCAGCGCGACAACGTCATTGGCATCTTGATGGCGAAAGATTTGCTCAAACTGCAACGCTCGCCCGAGCTCAATTTGCGCACCCTGTTGCGACCGGCGGTGTTTGTGCCCGAGTCCAAAGGTTTGAATGAATTGCTGCGCGATTTCCGCTCCAACCGCAACCACCTGGCCATCGTGATCGACGAATTCGGCACCACGGCCGGACTGCTGACGATTGAAGATGTGCTCGAAGAAATCGTCGGCGAGATTGAGGACGAGTTCGACGACAAAGACAGCGAGTCCAGCATCTACACATTGGCCGATGGCGGTCAGCGCGTGGCGGGTGACACCGACATCACCGAAGTCAACGCAGCGTTTGCGGCCAAGTTGTCGACCGCCGACTTCGACTCCATCGGCGGCTTGGTGGCCCACGAGCTGGGCCGCGTGCCGCGCCGCGGCGAAGCGGTGACCTTGGGCGGCTTGGTGTTCACCGTGATGCTGACTCGCGGCGGCGCGGTGCGTTGGTTCAAGGTCACCCGTGCGCCGGAAGACGCGCTGAGCACCGACGGCGGTTGACCTACCGCATGCAGTGGTCCAGTGATTCGGCGCGGGACGCGCCGAAGCCCAGCTTTCCGCTGCTGCTGGACATGCTGCTGATGGCTGGCCTCGGCGCGCTGCAGACCCTCGCCTTTGTTCACACCGCATGGTGGGCGTTGCCTTGGCTGTGCATCGCAGCGCTGGCTTGGCGCGTTGCGAATGCGTCTGCAAAGCGCGCCGCCTGTCTGGGTTGGGCCTTTGGCACCGGCTGGTTGCTGGCGGGCACTTGGTGGCTCTTCATCAGCTTGCACCGCTACGGGGAACTGCCCGCCTGGATGGCGGCGTTGGCGGTGTTTGCGCTGTGCGCTTTGCTGTCGATTTATTTGGCGTTGGCGATGGCGGTTTTCGCACGATTTCGCAGCGTTGGCTGCGCTTCGAATGCGCTGCTGTTCGCCTCCGTTTGGATGCTCGCCGAGCTGGCCCGGGCCATCATCTTCACTGGATTTCCGTGGTTGGCCACGGGCTACTCACAAGTCGACGCGCCCCTTGCCTCGCTGGCCCCTTGGGCGGGTGTTTACGGCATCGGGTTCGTGGTGGCGGGCTTGTCGGCGTGGTTGTCGCTGGCTTTGATGCGCACGCGCGTGCAGCCGATGGGCTGGCTGTGGCCCGCGGGCGCGGCGACGGTCCTGTTCGCGGCCTGCGTGCTGACAACTTTCAACTTCACCCAGCCCACCGCCACACTCAGCGTGACGCTGATCCAAGGCAACATTCCCCAAGAAGAAAAGTTCGCGGTTGAACGGCAAGGCGCCGCCCTGACTTGGCATCTGGACACGCTGCTGGCGTCCAAAAGCGATCTCACCATCGCGCCTGAAACGGCCATCCCTGTGCTGCCGCAGCAGCTGCCGTCCGGCTTGTGGCAAGACATCGCCCGGCACTTTATTGATCAAAAAAACCACGCCCTGGTCGGTGTGCCCTTGGGCGATGACGACGCGGGCTACACCAACTCAGCGGTCGGTTTCGGAGCACGCCAAGCTGAAAGCGGCGAAAACTACCGCTACGACAAGCACCACCTTGTGCCCTTCGGAGAGTTCATTCCCACAGGCTTCAAGTGGTTCACGCGGATGATGAACATACCGCTCGGCGACTTCAACCGAGGCCCCGTCACGGCGCCGTCGTTCAAAGTCAAAACCGAGCGCGTCGCCCCCAACATTTGCTACGAAGACTTGTTCGGCGAAGACTTGGCCGCGCGCTTTGTAGACGCGTCCGCAGCGCCCACGCTGTTTGCCAACATCAGCAACATCGGCTGGTTTGGCAACACGATTGCCATTGCCCAGCACCTGAACTTGTCGCGCATGCGGGCGCTGGAGTTTCAAGTGCCCATGCTGCGCGCCACCAACACCGGCGCCACCGCTGTGATCGACCACCGAGGTGTCGTCACCAGCAGCCTGCCGCCTCACCAGCGCGGCGTGTTGCAGGCCTCCGTTCAAGGCCGCAGCGGGGTGACGCCCTTTGCTTGGTGGGCCGGCAGGTTTTACCTGTGGCCGCTGATCGCACTGGCCGCGCTGCTGGTGCTGTGGCGGGCCATGAAAGTGCGCAGACCGGCAGGCGGCGAAAGATGAACGCCGACCACGCACCGCGCCTCTAAACTCAGGTCGCCGGTTTGCGGGCAGGTCTGCAAACAAGCCAGCCACTTTTGTACTTTCACGAAACCCAACATGCTGACCTTCCAGCAAATCATTCTTCGCCTCCAGCAGTATTGGGACGCCCAAGGCTGCGCGCTGTTGCAACCGTATGACATGGAAGTGGGTGCGGGCACCAGCCACACCGCCACGTTCTTGCGTGCCCTCGGGCCCGAGCCCTGGAAGGCCGCGTATGTGCAGCCCAGTCGTCGCCCGAAAGACGGCCGCTACGGCAACAACCCCAACCGCCTGCAGCACTATTACCAATACCAAGTCGTGCTCAAGCCGGCGCCAGCCGACATCCTGGAGCTGTATTTGGGGTCGCTGCAGGCGCTGGGTTTTGACCTGAAGGTGAACGACGTTCGCTTTGTCGAAGACGATTGGGAAAACCCCACGCTGGGCGCTTGGGGTCTGGGCTGGGAGGTGTGGATGAACGGCATGGAAGTCACGCAGTTCACTTACTTTCAGCAGGTTGGCGGCATTGACTGCAAACCCGTGACTGGCGAGATCACCTACGGCCTGGAACGCCTGGCGATGTATTTGCAAGGCGTGGAAAGCGTTTACGACTTGGTCTACGCAAGCGGCGCCAACGGTGCGCCAGACTTGAAATACGGCGACGTGTTTCATCAAAACGAAGTGGAGCAAAGCACCTACAACTTCGAGCACAGCGACGTTCAGTTTTTGCTCAACGCATTCGCCGCGCACGAAAGGCAGGCCAAGCACTTGATGGCGCAGGCCTTGGCCTTGCCCGCCTATGAGCAGGTTCTGAAAGCAGCGCACAGCTTCAACTTGCTGGACGCACGAGGTGCCATCAGCGTGACCGAGCGCGCCGCCTACATGGGCCGCATTCGCACGATTTCGCGCAGCGTGGCGCAGAGCTATTTCGACAGTCGGGCGCGCTTGGGGTTTCCGCTGGCTGCGCGGGAGCGGGCCGAGGAAGTCTTGATGCAAATTGCGAACGCCGCCAAAACTGCCGCCACTGCCAACGAAAAGAAGGCCGCCTGATGCGGACCGCCACTTTATGAGCACGAAAAATTTGCTCGTTGAACTCTTCGTCGAAGAGCTGCCACCCAAAGCCTTGAACAAGCTGGGCGACGCGTTTGCCGCCGCGCTGACCGACAGCTTGAAGGCGCAGGGCCTCACGACTGCTGACACAGTCACCACCGCCTACGCGTCACCACGCCGCTTGGCCGCGCACATCAGTTTTGTCAGCGCCAAAGCCAACGACAAAGCAGTGACGCAAAAGCTCATGCCCACTGCCGTGGGCTTGCTGGGCGATGGCCAAGCCACGCCCGCGCTGCTGAAAAAACTGGCTACGTTGGGCGCCGACGTGTCCGTCGTGCCAAAGCTGCTGCGCCAGATGGACGGCAAAGCCGAAGCGCTGTTCTTTGACAGCCTGGTGCAAGGCGTCAATCTGAAAGACGGCTTGCAAAAAGCCCTGCTGCACGCCTTGGCCAACTTGCCCATCCCCAAGCTCATGCAGTACCAATTGACGGACGGCTGGAGCAGCGTCAGCTTCGTGCGCCCTGCGCATGGCCTGGTGGCTCTGCATGGGGCCGACTTGGTGGCGGTTGAGGCTCTGGGCTTGGCCTCGGGCCGCGTCACGCACGGTCATCGATTTGAAGCTGCCACTCCCTTGATAGCGCTGCGTCACGCTGACAGCTACGCCGAACAACTGCGCGTGGAAGGCGCAGTGATTGCCAGCTTTGCCGAGCGCCGAGCTGAAATTGCCAGGCAATTGGCCAGCCGCGCACCGAAAGGCCTGGTGCCGATCGAAGACCCGGCCTTGCTCGATGAAGTGACCGCCTTGGTCGAGCGCCCCAACGTGTTGCTGTGTCAATTTGAAGCCGAGTTCCTGGACGTGCCGCAAGAGTGCTTGATCCTGACCATGAAGGCCAACCAAAAGTATTTCCCTCTGCTTGATTCAACAGGCAAGTTGACGAACCAATTTTTGATCGTCAGCAACATCACGCCGGCCGACGCCAGCCGCGTGATCGAGGGCAACGAACGCGTGGTGCGCCCGCGTTTGAGTGATGCGAAATTCTTCTTCGATCAAGACCGAAAAAAGACGCTCGCGTCGCGCGTGGCAGGCTTGGACAAGGTGGTTTATCACGGTAAATTAGGAACGCAAGGCGAGCGCGTGGCGCGGGTGCGGGCGATTGCGAAAGGCATCGCGTCCAGCGCTTTCGCGGACGACCACATCGCTGACAAATGCAGCGACGCCGCGACCCTTGCCAAGGCCGATTTGCTTACCGACATGGTGGGCGAATTCCCTGAGCTTCAAGGCACGATGGGCAGCTATTACGCTGCACACGACGGCTTGAGCGTCGAGGTGGCCGAGGCCATTGAAGACCACTACAAACCGCGCTTCGCGGGCGACAGCCTGCCGCGCAGCAATGTTGGTTTGGTCGTCGCACTGGCCGACAAGATGGAAACGCTGGTGGGCCTGTTTGGCATCGGCCAATTGCCCACTGGCGACAAAGACCCGTTTGCGCTGCGGCGCCATGCACTGGGCGTGATTCGCATGCTGATCGAGCGCAAGGTGCCCGTCGATTTGCAGCACTTGATCGCGCTGGCCGTGCTGCCGTTTTCAGAAAACACAACCGCCTCCACCACCACCGCCACCGCAGCCGCGATCGCCATCAAAGACCCCACAGTGCCGCTGCTCGCCTTCATGTACGAGCGCTTGGCGGGCGGACTGCGCGAGCAGGGCTACAGCGCGCAAGAGGTTGACGCGGTGCTGTCGCTCAAGCCAAACCGTTTGGTGGACGTGACCGACCGCCTCTCAGCCGTGCGCGCGTTTGCCGAGCTGCCCGAAGCAGCGGCCTTGGCGGCCGCCAACAAACGCGTTGGCAACATCTTGAAAAAAGTGGAAGGCGCCTTGCCCACGCAAGTAGACACGGCCCTGCTGACCGAGCCCAACGAGGTTGCGTTGTTTAAAGCCTTGAATCTGGTCGAGCCTCAAGCGAACGAGAAATTCAATCAAGGCCACTTCGCCGATTCGCTCAAAACCCTGGCCGCGCTGCGCCTGCCGGTCGATGCGTTTTTTGAAACGGTCATGGTCAACGCCGAAAACACCGCCCTGCGCAACAACCGCCTCGCCCTGCTGTCACGCCTTCACATCGCCATGAACCGCGTTGCGGATTTGGCAAAGCTGGCGGCTTGAGCCTTTTGCCCCGGTAGTCACCTCATGACCCCACTCAAACTCATCATCCTCGACCGCGACGGCACCATCAACGAAGACCGCGATGACTTCGTCAAATCGCCCGAAGAATGGACACCCATTCCCGGTGCGCTGGAGGCCATTGCGCGGCTCAACCATGCCGGATGGCACACCGTGGTGGTCACCAACCAGTCGGGTTTGGGGCGCGGCTTGTTTGACATGGCCACGCTCAACGCCATGCACCTGAAGATGAACCAGATGCTCACCAAAGTGGGCGGCCGAATTGATGCGGTGTTCTTTTGCCCGCACACACCGGAAGACGCCTGCGATTGTCGCAAGCCCCTGCCCGGCTTGATGCTGCAAGTCGGCGCGCGTTACGGTTTGAACCTGAAAGACGTGGCCGTGGTGGGCGACTCGATGCGCGATCTTCAAGCCGGTGCCAGCGCCGGTTGCCCCACGCATTTGGTGCGCACCGGCAAGGCCGCGGCCTACAGCGACGAGCAGTTGAAACAAGTGCTGGCCAGCGCACCCGGCACACAAGTGCATGCCGATTTGGCCGCGTTTGCAGAGGCCATGGTGTCTCGTGAACGGCGCGCTCGCGGCCTCACCGGCGAGACCGATTCAGGTTTTGGGCGGCTGAACTGATGTCGTTCATACCGGCAAGCGCGTTCAACGCAAAACCCTCTGCGCTGCAAAGCGCATGGTGGCGCCTGCGTTCTGTGGTGTTCATTGTTTGGATGGCGGTCACGGTGGTGCCTTGGGCCTTGGCGGTGTTGGTGTTTTCCATCTTCAAAAAAGGCGACCCGGTTTACTGGATGTGCGTGGGTTGGCTGCGCACCGCCATTTGGGGGGCGCGCGTGATTTGCGGCGTGCGCCACCGCATGGTCGGGCTGGAGAATTTGGACGCAGCTGACCGCGCCGGCGCCGTCATCGTGCTGCCCAAACACCAGTCCACCTGGGAGACGTTTGCCTTCCCTTGCCTGATGCCGCACCCGCTGGCTTATGTGTTCAAACGCGAGTTGCTTTACGTGCCGTTTTTTGGATGGGCCATGGCGCGCATGGACATGATTCACATCGACCGCAGTCGGCGCGCCGACGCCTGGATGCGCGTGGCCGAGCAAGGCCGCAAGCACATGGCAAAAGGCACCTGGGTGATCATGTTTCCAGAAGGCACACGCATCGCCCGCGGTAAGCAGGGCACCTACAAAGCAGGCGGCACGCGCCTGGCGGTGGACACGGGCACACCGGTCATGCCGATCGCCGTGACATCGGCGGTGTGCTGGCCTCGCAAGTCGTTGATGTTGCGTCCCGGCGTGGTCGACGTGTCGATCGGCCCGTTGATCTCGGCGGTGGGCCGCGAGCCGGCTGAAATGATGCGTGAAGTGCAGGCGTGGATCGAGGGCGAAATGCACAGACTGGATCCGGCAGCGTATGGCACCCAGCAAACCGATACGGACCCGCGCGCGTGACGCTTTGGTCTTTTTTACGCCGCTTAAACTCGCCACTCATGACACGCAAGCCACGCGCCATCGAAGCTCAACAGCTCTCGCTGTTTGATGCGCCGGTGACAGCGCTGGGGGCCGCAGTGGGGACACCTGCCGAGTTGCCAGTTTTGCTCCAAGGCGCGGTGCCTGCGACAGCTGATTCGCTGGTCTCCACAAAGCCGTTGCCAGCCGCGCCGTTGCCAGCCACACCTTTGCACGCCGCAACCCCAGCGGTGTCCATCGCCAGCGTGCTGCGCCCTGCGGAGTTTCGCCACCCCCATGCCGACCGCGAAATTCGCCTTCAAGGACACATCGTGGCCTTTGCGCTGAAGCGCGCGCGGCGGCGCAGCATCGGCTTCATCGTCGGTGCCGAAGGCCTCAGCGTGAACGCGCCCAAGTGGGTGGGCGTCAAGGACATCGAGGCCGCGCTGACCGAGAAAGCCAGCTGGATATTGCGCAAACTTGGTGAGCAACAAGAGCGTCAACAGCGCCTTCAAGCGGCCAAGGTCGATTGGCGCGACGGCACCAGCATTCCCTTTTTAGGCGAAACCGTCATCGTCGTACTCGACCCTCGCGCCACCGGCGCCGTTCTGAACACATCGGCTGCTGACAGCCAGGCACAGGCCCACTTGAACGGCGTGCCTCAGCTCACCTTGCACATCGGCCTGCCGCACACCGCCAGCGCGGAGCAAATTCGCGACGCGGTGCAAAGCTGGCTGCAACGCCAGGCCAAGCGCGTGTTCGAAGAACGCTGCCAGCACTACACCCAGCAACTGGGCGTGCGTTACACGCGCCTGAGTTTGTCGTCGGCCCAAACCCGCTGGGGCAGCGCCACGGCTGACGGCACCATCCGACTGAATTGGCGCTTGATTCATTTCGCCATGTCCACCATCGACTACGTGGTGGCGCACGAGCTGGCGCACTTGCGCGAAATGAACCACAGCCCCAAATTTTGGGACGTCGTGCGCTCGGTGGTGCCGGACTATGAAGCCGCGCGCGGCGTGCTGAAAAACAAGGTGTTGCCCGGGTTCGACTGAGTCGCTCGCACCGAAGCCTCGCATGCCGCCGATGCCTGCCACGTCCGACACGTCCGACTCTGCGTTGCAACAGCCCGTCCCTTCGGTCGCTTTCGAGTGCGACGTTTCTTTCAAAGCAAGCACTCGGGTCGGAAGTCACCGATGCGTCTGAACTCTTTCGCACTGAGGCACCTACAGCCGTGCAGCCAGACCCTCAAAAACCTGCCTCGCTGATCCAAAAGAGTCGCCACCGCATTGGGTTGCGGAGCGGATTGCTGCTGGCGCTTGCGGTGGTCTTGGTTTTGGTCTCGGTCTGGTTGGTGGCAGCGATGGCCGCGCCGTCTTGGTTGCGCCGTGCGGCGCCCGTCGCCGACCCGCAAGCGTTGGCCGAGTTGACTCAGCGCTGCCAGGCCGAGATGCTGCGCGGCACTTGCAGCGCGATGAACTCGAGCGCGCCGAAGGCTGGCGCGTCGCGCTTGTTCATCGCGGGCGTGGGCGAGGTCGACGCAGCCGCGTTTGCAGCGCTGCGCGCGGCTGGCAACCAGATGTGTGCCGAAGCGGCCACGGCTTGCAGCAAAGACTGGAACGGCAACACTTGCCGCGTCACACGCGCGCTTTATCCCTTGCCGGGTGCGGGTGCGGGTGGCCGTCAGTGAATGCCGCAATCGACGCGGCCGCACCAATCACTGACACTGCGGCGCTATGAAAAATTTATTCCTACGCTGTGTCTTGACGGCATTGCCAGCTTCACTCGCCACCTTGCTGGTGGCTTGTGGCACCCCCGACCAGCCGATGGCAACGTCGGCCTTGTCGATTTCATCGGCCTCACGCCCGGCATCGCCATCGGCATCCAGCGAAGCCGCATGGCACGAAGTCAAGCTGCCCGGCAAGCGCTCGACCGAATACACGTGGGAGTTTTTTGACGGTCGGCGCGCTTTGGCAGCGCGTGCTGACGGATCGGCCAGCATGATGAGGCGCAAGTTGCAATTGGCGCCCGCGGCGCTTGGCACGCTGAACTTCAGTTGGCAAACCGACGCGCTGATCTTCGGTGCTGACACCAGCGTGGCCGAAACCGAAGACGCGCCGGTGCGGGTGATGCTGGCGTTTGGCGGCGATGTTTCCACACTGCCAATGCGCACGCGCATGCTGTTTGAGTTGAGCCACACGCTGACCGGTGAAGAGCCACCCTACGCCACGCTGATGTATGTGTGGGACAACCAAGCGCCGGTGGACAGTTTGATCGTCAACCCACGCACCGACCGCATCCGCAAAATCGTGGTCGACTCCGGGCCCGATGGATTGAAGCGGTGGCGCGATCACAAACGCGATGTGGCAGCCGACTTTCGCCGTGCCTTTGGCGAAGAGCCGGGGCCGCTGCAGGCGATCGCGGTAATGACGGACAGCGACAACACGAAATCAAAATCGCGCGGCTGGTACGGGCCCGTCACGCTGGACTGATTGAGTCAGCCCTGCCGTGGTTTCACCCGCCGCGCGGCCTCCTTGGCGTTCACACGCGCCTCTTCCACGTCGGCATCAAACGCCAGAGCCACACCCATTCGGCGCTTTTTGAAGCTTTCGGGTTTGCCGAACAGGCGGATGTCGGTTTGCGGCACGCTCAAAGCGTGGGCCACACCGTCGAAGACGATGCCTTTCGCGTCCACGCTGCCGTAAATCACGGCGCTGGCGCCGGGGCTCTTGAGCTGCGTGTTAACGGGCAGGCCGAGGATGGCGCGGGCGTGCAGTTCAAACTCGTTTTGCCACTGCGTGGCCATCGTCACCATGCCGGTGTCGTGCGGGCGCGGGCTGACCTCACTGAACCACACGTCGTCGCCTTTGACAAACAGTTCCACGCCGAACAGGCCTTGTCCGCCCAGGTTGTCGGTGACGGTTTTGGCGATGTACTGAGCGCGTTGCAAGGCCGCGGGGCGCATGGCGTGGGGCTGCCAGCTTTCAACGTAATCACCGTTGACCTGGATGTGACCGATGGGTTCGCAGAAGTGGGTTTGTATGGCCCCGTCGTTGCCTACGGCGCGTACCGTGAGCAGCGTGATCTCGTAGTCGAAGTCGATGAAGCCTTCCACAATGACTCGGCCGTGGCTGACGCGGCCGCCTGCCATCGCGAAGTCCCACGCGCTTTTCACATCGGCGGGGCCGCTGAGTTTGCTTTGGCCCTTGCCCGAGCTGCTCATCACCGGCTTGACGATGCAGGGGTAGCCGATCCTTTCGCCATCCCCGCCATCCACGCCGTCTATCGCCGCTTGCAGCTCGGCCTGCGAGTTACAAAACTTGTAGGGGCTGGTGGGCAGCGCCAAAGTTTCAGCGGCCAACACGCGTATGCCTTCACGGTCCATGGTCAGGCGCGCAGCGCGCGCTGTGGGGATCACACGCACCACGCCGGCGGCCTCCAACTCTTCCAGCATGCCGGTGGCGATGGCCTCAATTTCAGGCACCACCAGGGCCGGGCGCTCGGCTTCGATCAACGCTTTCAACTGAGCTGGGTCGCTCATGGTGATGGTGCGCGCGTGGTGCGACACCTGTTGGCCGGGGGCGTTGTCGTAGCGGTCCACGGCGACGGTTTCCACGCCCAAGCGCTGCAATGCGATCAGCACTTCTTTGCCCAACTCGCCGCTGCCCAGCAACATGACTTTGGTAGCTTGTGGCGTTAGCGGGGTTCCGAAAACGGTCGCGGAATAGGTCATGGTGTTGGCGCAAATCGAGGGCAGGCCGCATTGTGACCACCGGCTGCGGCTGGGCAACCTCGCGGCAACCTCACCGCAGCCAAAGCAAGCCCTTCAAGATCAACGCAGCTTTATCATGTGCGCATGAATTCTGGTCTTCGCGATGTGCCCCAAATCCGCCTTGCCAACGCACTGGCCTTGTTTGATGAATTTGTTCATGCCACGCTAAAAAACCCCGACGCCGCGGCGCTTCGCGGCTTGGAAGGCCGCTTCGCCGAGCAGCTGCAAATTCAGCCCAGCTACTGGAGCCAAATCAAAAGCCGGTCGCGTCAAATTGGCGAGCGCCTGGCGCGGCAGTTCGAGCAGCTGTGCGGCAAACCGTCAGGCTGGATGGACGAGCCGCACGGCCGGGCACCCATCATGCCGTCAACGCCGAAGCCTTCGGCTGCACCGCTGCCGCTGTCACGTCCTGCGGTGGAACCACCCAGCCACCTGCCGCGCGACGACGACGAGCGCTTCATGGTCGGCCTGGTGCTGACCTATTACCGCCGCCACCCGCAGCGCGCACGTACACGCTTGCTGGATTTGCTGGGCGAGGTGCTGGTGCCAAATGCCGCGAAGAACGCGCTGAATGCCGCCCCCGAATCAAAACCCACCGTGGACACGCACGACAACGCCGACGCGCTGTGGGCCAGCTCGCAGGCGGGCGTTGCGCCGTTGAAACGAAAACGCTGACACCCCCACGTTTGAACTGCCTGGTGACGCACGACAGAGACGCAAAAATAAGATCAAGCCCTCTTGCGCAAGATAATCAAATGTTTATCATTTGCGCAAGTTGATTAAGCCCAAGTCGGCCCATCGCCTTCTTGGGCTTTTTCAATTTCACGTCGACATTTCACTTCTTTCCTTCCATTTTTTCTACCGGAGAACCTTATGAAAATTCAATTTACCGTTGCCCTCCCAAAGTCCGGCAAGCCCCGCAACCCTTTGGTGGCGGCTGCGAAATTTCGCAGCGCCGGCAGCCATCAGGCCGGCACTGGCGCCATGCGCCAGTGCGCCGGCAAATCTCTGAAGCGCGAGCTTGAGCAACTTGAACGCTTGTTCGAGCCCAGCAAACCGACATGACTTCACGAGGTTCGGCTTGAGGTGTCGCAGCGGTTTTACATGCTCCGACACCTCAGGCCGAACGGTGAATACCGAAAGCCAAAAATGACATCGAACAAACAATTGCCTTGGCACACCACCGAGGCACCACGTGACAGTTTTTACGGCAGCGACACGCTGCGCCACGCAGCCGCTCTGGGCTTGCGCGCCGCCAGCGGTGTGCTCACCCGTTTGGCCCGCCAATTGGTTGCGCCCTTGCCCTCAAGGCTCGACAAACCTGCACCGCCCGTGCTGGAGTTCTACGCCGACGCCGGCGCACACGAAGGCGCGCTTTACGTCGACGGCAAATTGGTGGGCTGGCTGCAGGGTGTGAAGCGGCTGTGATGCCGTTGAATGCGTCGGGCCCATCCCGGCGCATCTTGAGTGACAGTGACAGTGACAGCGTCAGCGACTGCGGCCCGTCAAACGAAGGCGCACACGCCCCGCCAACCTAGACTCGGCCCATCAAACCACTCGGAGACGACCATGCAAACCCCTGCTCGTGACCCTGCCCTTGACCATGCCCTTGCCAATCCACTCGCCCACTCATTCACGGTGCTCAAAAGCGACCTGCACCAGACCGCTTATGAGGTGGACACGGCGGCCTCGGCGCCACTTGCCGAGGGCCAGATTCGCTTGCGGATCAACAGCTTTGCGCTGACGTCCAACAACATCACCTATGCCGCGTTTGGCGACGCGATGAAGTATTGGAATTTCTTTCCCGCCGCCGATGCCACATCCGAAAAAGCACGCGGCTGCATCCCGGTGTGGGGCTTTGCCGATGTGGTCGAGTCGCGCGCAGATGGCTTGGCTCTGGGCGAGCGCCTCTACGGCTACTTCCCCATGGCTACGCACGCCGTGCTGCAACCCGCGCGCCTGAGTGCCCACAGTTTTGTGGACGCCGCCGCGCATCGACGCGAGTTGCATCCGGTCTACAACCAGTACACGCGCTGCGCGGCCGATCCTGGCTACGCGTTGGCGCATGAGGCGCACATTGCCTTGCTGCGCCCGCTGTTCATGACGTCGTTTTTGATTGACGACTTTTTGGACGACAACAGCTTCTTCGGTGCCAAGGCGGTGCTGCTGTCCAGCGCCTCCAGCAAGACCGCTTACGGCACCGCGTTCTGCCTGAGCCAGCGCCGCGGCACGTCCTCAGAATTGAAGGTGATCGGCATGACCTCCGCTGCCAACGCCGCTTTCACGCGCGGTCTCGGTTGTTACGACGAAGTCATCACTTACGACCAAGTGGCCACGCTGCCCACTGAGGGCCCCAACGCCGTGCCCATCGTCTATGTCGACATGAGCGGCAGTGCCAGCGTGCGCAGCGATGTTCATCATCATTTCGAAGGCGCTTTGGTGCACAGTTGCGCCGTCGGTGGCACGCATTGGGACGAGCTCAGTGCCAAAAATTCAAACGAACAACCCGGCAAAGCAAAGCACCTGCCCGGCGCCCGGCCCACACTGTTTTTCGCGCCCGCGCAAATTAAAAAACGCGCCGCCGATTGGGGCCCCGCGGGTTTGAATCAACGCACCGGCGCGGCTTGGACAAGCTTCATGCAGCGCATCAACAACCCCGCTGCGCCGTGGCTTACGGTGGTCAGCGGCAAAGGCGCTGCCGCCGTGGAAGCCGTCTACCGCGAACTGCTCAGCGGTCACACGCAGCCGCAGCAAGGTCACATGCTGTCGCTTTGAATTTTTCTTGAAAAGGCACCGGCTGCAGCAAACGCTCAAGTCGGTGGCGGGTGCGCCGATAGCCTTGTCAACTCACCTTTAGCTGAGTCAACCCATGCTGACCCGCACACACACCCTTCCCTTCTCGAAAACTCCCAACCTCGCCAGCTGGACCGAGTTCTTTGTGCACGTGGTGCAGGACGCCAGCCTGCCGGTGCTGGCCGAGACCTCGGACGCGCTGGAGGCCATGCGCCTGAACGAGGACAACGTGGACGCCAACGTTTTGGGCGAGGTGATTTCCACCGACCCGTTGATGACACTCAAAGTGCAGGCCTACGCCGCCAGCCACCGCTCGAAGCGTCTGCTCACTGACACCGAAACCGTCACCGCCGCCCTGGTGATGATGGGCATCAGCCCTTTCTTTCGAGAGTTTGGTTTGCAGCCCACGATTGAAGACCACCTGGCCGATCAACCCGACGCACTGCTCGGCTTGCAAGAGGTCATCCAGCGGGCGCACCGCGCCGCCACCTTTGCGCTGAGCTTTGCTGTGCACCGCATGGACCACGACGCGCCGGTGGTTTATCAGGCTGCGCTGCTGCACGACTTTGCCGACATGCTGCTGTGGTGCCACGCACCCGCGTTGGCGCTGAGCATCCGCACCGCGCAACACAACGATCCGCAACTGCGGTCCAGCGTGGTGCAAGAGCAAATTTTGGGGGTGAAGCTGCCCGAGTTGCAACACGCCTTGATGTTGGCCTGGCGCCTGCCCGAGTTGCTGGTGCGCTGTGCCGACGACGGCAATGCCGAGCACCCCAGCGTCAAAAGCGTGGCCCTGGCAACCCGCTTGGCGCGACACACCGCGCAGGGCTGGGAAAACGCGGCCATCCCCGACGACGTGCGCGACATCGCGGCGCTGCTCAACATGTCAGAGCAAGCCACCTTGGCATGGCTGCTTGAAGTGGAACGCTGATCGCATTGAAGGCGCATCACTGAAACGCCACCAGGCAGCGTCACTGTCTGGTGTCAGACAGACACCGCCGTGGTGTTTTTTACCCGGTCCAACACAAAACTGGTTTTGCAATCCTGCACGCTGGGATGCTTGAGCAGGGTGTCCATGATGAAGCGCGAATAGTGGGCCATGTCCTGCACCACCACGCGCAGCAGGTAGTCCATCTCACCGGTCAGCGCGGCGCATTCCACCACCTCGGGCCAGGCCTGAACTGAAGCGCGAAACAGATCCATCGGGTTGCGTTTGTGCACCTCCGAATGCTTCTCAAGGCGCACGTTGATGTAGGCCGTCAGGTCTAGGCCCACGCGCTCGGGCAGCACCACCGCCACATAAGCCGAGATCACTTTGGCTTCTTCCAAACGCTTGACGCGGCGCAGCGTGGCCGAGGGCGACAGGCTCACCTGCGCGGCCAGCACGTCGTAGGTCATGCGACCGTCGGTTTGCAGCGCGCGCAAGATGCGGCGGTCGATGGCATCTAGATCAATTTGGGGTTCCATGCCACTAATTTTGCAGGTTTACAGCGCCTTGACCCATATTGACGCTTGAATTTGCAGAAAAACTGCGGGCTGGCGAATCTACAGTCATGCATTAGCAACGCGCAACGGAGCACCGCATGCAATTCACTCCTTGGGAAAATCCGATGGGCACCGACGGTTTCGAGTTCGTCGAGTACGCCGCGCCGGACCCGATAGCTTTGGGGCAACTGTTCGAGCGCATGGGCTTTGCGGCGATTGCCAAGCACCGGCACAAAAACGTCACGCTGTACCGCCAAGGCGAGGTCAACTTCATCATCAACGCCGAGCCCAATTCTTTTGCGCAGCGCTTTGCGCGCCAGCACGGGCCCAGCGTGTGCGCCATGGCGTTTCGGGTGGACGACGCCGCCAAGGCTTACGCGCGCGCGCTGGAGTTGGGGGCTTGGGGTTTTGACAACCAAACCGGCCCGATGGAGCTGAACATTCCGGCCATCAAAGGCATCGGCGATTCGCTGATTTACTTTGTCGACCGCTGGCACGGCAAGGGCGGCGCGGCACCGGGCGCCATCGGCAACATCAGCATTTATGACGTGGACTTTGTGCCTCTGGCTTCTGCCTTTTCAATGCCTGGCGAAGGCGCTTCGGCCTCGAACGCTGATGGCCACGGCCTCACCTACATCGATCACCTCACCCACAACGTGCACCGAGGCCGCATGAAAGAGTGGGCCGACTTTTACGAGCGCTTGTTCGGCTTCAAAGAGGTGCGCTACTTCGACATCGAGGGCAAGCTCACCGGCCTGAAAAGCAAGGCCATGACCAGCCCGTGCGGAAAAATTCGCATCCCCATCAATGAGAGCTCCGACGACAAAAGCCAGATTGCCGAGTACCTGGTTTTGTACCAAGGCGAAGGCATCCAGCACATTGCGCTGGGCACCGACAACATCTACGCCTCGGTCGAGCGCATGAAAGACGCCGGTGTGGTGTTTCAAGACACCATCGAAACCTACTTCGATTTGATCGACAAGCGCTTGCCCCACCACGGAGAAAACGTGGACGAGCTGCGCCGTTTGCGCATCTTGATCGACGGTGCCACACACCTCGGCGCGCCCAATGAGTTGCTGTTGCAGGTGTTCACCCAAACCGTGATCGGGCCGATATTTTTCGAGATCATTCAGCGCAAAGGCGATCAAGGTTT
>JBBRGA010000038.1:0-24326 GCA_038241115.1 Burkholderiales bacterium
GGCCACGTGACGAGTGTCGATTCATCGGCCCCGGCCTTGGCGCGCGCCGCTGCGCACGTGCTGCTCAATGGCTTCGACGCCGCGCGCCACAGCACGCTGGACGCCGACGTGAACCAGACCCTGCGTGACTTCATCAAGCAGGGCCGCAGCTTCGATTGCATCGTGCTGGACCCGCCCAAATTCGCGCCCACCGCCGCCCACGCCGAGCGTGCCGCACGCGCCTACAAAGACATCAACCGCCTGGCCTTCATGCTGCTGGAGCCGGGTGGCGCGTTGTTCACGTTTTCGTGCTCAGGCGGCATCAGCGCCGACCTGTTCCACAAGATCGTGGCTGGTGCCGGCCTGGACGCAGGCGCAGACGGCCTGATCTACGCCCACCTGAACGCCGCGCCCGACCACCCGATGACGGTGACGTTTCCTGAAGGTGAATATTTGAAGGGGTTGGTGATCATCAAGCGGTAACGTGAAGCAATGCCGAGTCCTTGCGTTTTCAGGCGGCTACGCCCACGCTCACCCGTCACCCCGCGTCGTTCGCCCTCAGGTATCGGAGGGGTTGCGCAGGACTGCGCACATTGCTGTCCTTCGATACCTCAGGACGAACGGGCCGGCGGGAAGGAAGCGAGGATTCGCGCCGGACCGCAAATCAGCAGGGCCAAGGCAGCAACCCCCACTTCGTTCGCCCTGAGGTGTTGAAGGGGTTGCGTAGAACTGCGCACATCGCTGTCCTTCGATACCTCAGGACGAACGGGCCGGCGGGAAGGAAGCGAGGATTCGCGCCGGACCGCAAATCAGCAGGGCCAAGGCAGCAACCACCACTTCGTTCGCCCTGAGGTATCGAAGGGTCTGCGCAAGCGCCCATCGCTGTCCTTCGACACCTCAGAACGAGCGGGAGTGGTGTGCGGATCGGACTCTGCACCGCAACCCAATCACCCTCCAGGCAGCGCCACCGCCGTTTCAAATTTCGCCCGGTGCACGCTGAAGAAAGCCTTCACGTTGCGCACATTGGCGTCGTGTGTGAACAGGCGTTGCACCAGCGCGTGATAAGCCGCCATGTCCGCCACTTGCAGCACCAGCATGAGGTCGGGCCCGGGGCTGACGTGGTAGCACTGCTGCACCGCACGCTCGGCCACGGCGCGGGCTTCGAAGGCCGACACGTGCTCGGCACCTTGGCGGTCTAAGGTCACTTCCACCAAAGCGGTCAGTCCGCTGCCCAAATGCTGCGGTGACAAGATGGCCACGCGCTTGCTGATGACGCCAGCATCGGTCAGCGCTTTGACGCGGCGCAGGCAGGTCGCCGGTGAAGTGTGGGCCGCGTGTGCCAGTGCCTGGTTGGACATGCCTGCGTCTCGTTGCAGCAAGTCCAACAAGCGCAAGTCGGTCGCGTCGAAGAGACGTCGGTCGAAAGGAGTTGGTTCAATATTTGATTCCATAAATTAAGTTCTTTTGAAATATTCAACCGTAACTAATTAACTGTTGGTTTAATGTTTCATATTTAATGAAATTTTGCAAACTTAAATCAAGTTGGCATCCCTACCATCCAGCTTCCCAATTCAGTGATCCAGGAGCTCAGCCATGTGTGGAATCGTCGCCGCAGTCAGCACCCGCAACATCGTGCCGGTTTTGTTGGAAGGCCTGAAGCGACTTGAATACCGGGGCTACGACTCTTGCGGCGTGGCGGTGCACCTGAACGGCGAGCTCGCGCGAGCCCGCAGCACCTCGCGTGTCAGCGAGCTCGAAGCCAACGTGGCGGCCGACGGCATTCATGGCGGCACCGGCATTGCGCACACCCGCTGGGCGACGCACGGCGCACCTGCGGTGCACAACGCCCACCCGCACTTCTCGCATGGTCCCAAGAATGATGCGTCACCCGCCAACGACAGCGACAACATCGCCAGCGTCGGTCGCATTGCGCTGGTTCACAACGGCATCATCGAAAACCACGAAGAGCTGCGTGCCGACTTGCAAGCCAAGGGCTATGTGTTCACCAGCCAAACCGACACCGAAGTCATCGCCCACTTGGTCGACCATCTGTACAGCGGCGACCTGCTGGACGCCGTGCAGCGCACGCTGGTGCATCTGCGCGGGGCCTACGCTATCGCCGTGTTTTGCCGCGACGAGCCGCACCGCGTTGTGGGTGCCCGCGAAGGTTCGCCCTTGGTCATGGGCGTGGGCACCGATCAGCGAGCCGGTGATCACTTCTTGGCGTCAGACGCCATGGCCTTGGCCGGTGTCACCAACCAAATTGTCTACCTGGAAGAAGGCGACGTGGTGGACATGCAGTTGGGCAAGGTGTGGATCAGCGCCCTCACAAAAAGCGACGGAAGCAAGGAAACAAGCAAGGAAACAAGCGGCCACAGCAGCGCCCTCAGCTACGTCAGCGTCAAGCGCGAAGTGCGCACCGTTCACGCCCACAGCGGCGCGGCCGAACTCGGCCCTTACCGTCACTACATGCAGAAAGAAATCTTTGAACAGCCGCGCGCCATTGCCGACACGCTGGACGCGGTCGAAGCGATTTCGCCCGAGCTGTTTGGCGACGGCGCGTACAGCGTCTTCAAAGAAATTGACTCGGTGTTGATACTGGCCTGTGGCACCAGCTACTACAGCGGCTCGGTGGCGAAATATTGGCTGGAAAGCATCGCCAAAATTCCCACCAACGTCGAAATTGCCAGCGAGTACCGCTACCGCGACAGCGTGCCGAACCCGCGCACCTTGGTTGTCACCATCACCCAAAGCGGCGAAACCGCCGACACCCTGGCCGCGCTGAAACACGCGCGTTCCTTGGGCATGAAGCACACGCTGACCATTTGCAACGTCAGCACCAGCGCCATGGTGCGCGAGTGCGCGCTGGCCTACATCACGCGCGCTGGTGTGGAAATTGGCGTGGCCTCCACCAAGGCGTTTTCCACCCAATTGGTCGGCCTGTTCTTGCTGACCTTGGCGCTCGCGCAAACGCGCGGCCACCTTACTGATTTGCAAGAGCAGCAGCACCTCAAGGCATTGCGCCACCTGCCCGTGGCGGTGCAGGCCGTGTTGGCGCTCGAGCCGCAAATCATCGCTTGGTCAGAAGAATTTGCCCGCAAAGAAAATGCGTTGTTCCTGGGCCGCGGCCTGCACTACCCCATCGCCCTGGAGGGTGCGCTCAAGCTCAAGGAAATCAGCTACATCCACGCCGAGGCCTACCCCGCAGGGGAACTCAAGCACGGCCCTTTGGCCTTGGTGACATCGGAAATGCCCGTCGTCACCATCGCGCCCAACGACGCGTTGCTGGAGAAATTGAAGAGCAATTTGCAAGAGGTGCGTGCCCGAGGCGGCGAGCTGTTCGTGTTTGCCGACGCCGACAGCCGCATCGAGTCCGCCGCCGGCCTGCACGTCATCCGCATGCCGGAACACTACGGCGCGCTGTCGCCGATATTGCATGTGGTGCCGCTGCAGTTGCTGGCTTATCACACCGCCTGTGCGCGCGGGACGGATGTGGACAAACCGCGAAATTTGGCGAAGAGCGTGACGGTGGAGTGACCCGGTGGAGTGAACCGTGCGCCGAGTCGCATCTCGGTGGCAAAGGGACACCTAAAACGAGCTCGGGAAAATCGACGAGCTGCCGTCAACGCCAGATGCATTTCAGTTGTGGTTTCCGCGCGCAAGCTGGTTGCAGGCGGAGGGTCAGACCGATGCTGCAGGGCAAGGCGTTAGGCCCGTTCAGTGATAGTCGTCTTCGAGTTGATGACGCACTGCGGAAACCACCACATCGTTCGGGTTGTCAATGTCGAACAATGCGACATAGCCCGAGCGTCCGAAGGGGATGATGAGTTCCCGCAGGAATGGGCTTTGACCTGCCTTGCGACAAGTGAAGGGCGAGGTCTTCAGGGTCGCAACACCCGCACGAATGGCGACGATGGCTTGCTCGGCCAATTCCAGATCGCCCCCGTCTCGCGCCAGCTCACGCTCCAGCACGAAATCAAAAAGTCTTGCGATGTCGGCCTCTGCTTGGCGAGTCAGCCGTACCCGAAAGCTCACTTCTGCGCAGCCAAATGGCGCGAGCGTGCGGCATCCAGTTTGCGTTGGAGGCCGTCGACAACGGTGTCGGCATCCACATAGTCGCCAGTACGGCGAGCTTCCTCGAGCGAGCGAAGTCCTCGGGCGATGAACTCTGCTTGGTTGCGCCTGCGCAGCACCGCAGCCCTGACCGACGCCTCAACGAACTCCGAAACTGTTTCGCCGTCGACGAGCAATGACTCGACTTCGACACGTAATTCGGGTTCGACACGAACAGAAGGGATGCTGGCGCTTTTCATGCCATCAATGTAGCGCATTTGCGCTGCATGCGGACTTTTGTTCGAACTGTGACTTTGGACCTGCAACTGTGCGCGACTCGCAAGCCACCGTCTGCGAATCCCACTGGCGCCGGTGGAGTGCGTCAACCGGCCTCGCCGCTTTCACTGCTGGGGTATCGCACCGCCTGCGCGCGCGGGACCGATGTGGACAAACCGCGCAACCTGGCGAAGAGCGTGACGGTGGAGTGACCCGCGTCACCAGCCCGCCCCTCGGCCAATGGGGTGGCAACTGTTCGAAGCTCTGTCGCATCCGCTTAAACCGGCGTGGGGTGAACTTTGGCAATCCACGAACCTTTATCCGGCCCGCATTTGCGCTGAAAGTTGCAGCCTGTAAGCTCAGGTAACTTAGGGTGACGCTGTAGTCCGCCTTCAAAACAAAGCACGCGGCCAGACTCACGCTGCAAAAACAACAACACAGCGGCGGGAGGCCGATGAAACACACAGCTTGCACCTCAGGGTGGGCGCACATGCGCCCAGCAATGAAGGCCCGGCCGAACGTTGCCCCTGCATCGCTGTCCGGACAGATGTTGCTCGCGCTCTGTGCGCTTTTTACGATGGGGCTGACCTTTGTCGCACCCGCACAGGCTTCGTCTTGTCTGGTGGACACCGCCGCCGCCGCGCGTCTGGCGGGCAAGGTGGGTGAGCTCAAGCCGATAGACCCGACGAGGGTGCTCGTGCGCCCTTGCCGCGGGCAGGTCAACGGCGCCGACGCCACGGTGCTGTTCTCTCGCGGTGCGGGCATCACCCGGATGAAGGTGGTGCGACCAGGCCAGGAGTTGTCGGACGAAGTGCCTCAGCCGCTGGTTGAACTGGCGATGCCGGGCGGCCCGCTGGCCACCATCTTCAATCTGATGAACACGCCTCGGGCGCAGCGCCCGGGGTCGAAGCGCTTCGACGATGTTGAGGTTCTGATGCTGGGCGGGCAGTTGCTGGCGGGTGCCGAGCTGAAGTTGCCTTTGGCCCGCTTTGGCTGGGATGCCGCGCAACCAGTGCAACTACAAGGTCCGGATCAGCGCCTGACCAGCCTGCTGTTCGACCGCGGCTTGTTGCTGATCCCGGCGCTTCAACCCGGCGGTTACCGCCTTGTGCAAGGCAGCCGTTCGGCGCCGCTGGAGGTGCTTGCGGTGCAGGGTTTCGGTGGCCTTGAGGCCGAACTCGCGGAAATCGGCAAGACATCGACGGACCCCTCCATGCGAGCGCTGCGCGAAATGATGCTGCTTTGGGAGCAAGGACTTTTGCTGAACGCGGTGGCTGCAGATGCGCGCCGCTGACCGCCGCCTGTGGTCGGACGCGGCCGCTGTTGCAAGCGCAGTCGCAGGCGCAGTCGCCGTGGCAGCGCTGCTGTCCGGCTGTCTGGCCACACCGGCCGGGCCCGGGAGCCAAGGCTTCGCTCCCGCGGACGCCACCGGGGCAAAGGCGACTGCGCCTGTCACCGCGGCAGCGCCTCAAGCCGCCGCTGGCAGCGAACGACTCATGCCGCGCGAGCCCGCGCCTGCGGGTTCCAAGCCAGCCACCGCGGCTCAACTCTTCGACCTGCAGCGCGCCGAACTCGACCTGATGCGTCCTGATGGCAGCGCCTGCCGCGCCGTCAGTGACGGCGGCACTGGCAGCAACCTTGCGCTGATGGGCCAGATCAGCCTGACGCTGTTGCTGGGGCGTTTCACAGAAAGCCAGCAGTTCAACATGGCCAGCCTGCAAACCTCGCTCGACTCGTTGAAGACGCCGCTGCGCCAGCTGTCCAAGCAAGTGGTCTGGTTGCCGCTGGAGGCCGAAGCGGCGGTGGGGGCGCACTACCTGCGGTTGGGTGAGTTCCCACCGTGGCAAGCGGTCAACCCGGCGCAGCGTCGTTTCGTGGAACAGACGCTGCAACCCATGTTCGAGCAGTTGGCGCGCTATGCCCGCGAGGAACTGGCTGCGCCGCAGCCTTTTGCGATGCAGCTGTTTGCCGACGCGCGGCGGGTGTCGCCAGAGATGATCCCCGGCGGCAGGCTGATGGTGCCCAGCGGCATGATCGCGCTGCTGACAGCGGAGCGCGACCGCAGCAGAGCCGAGCAGCTGCTGGCGTTCCAACTGGCGCACGAGTTCTCGCACGCACTGCGCCGCCACACCACCAAAGAGATCCAGACAAAGCTGGTCGACGGGCTGATGGTGGCGCAGGTTTTCAGCAAGAACTTCAAGGGCACGGGCCAGCAATTCAAGAGCCTGCAGGCCGCCAACATCGGACAAATCTTCAATCTGTCGGCGCAGGGTGTGGGGCAAATACTCGGCGCGGTGTGCGCCACCGAGCAGCTCTACACCGCCTTCGACCAAACGCAGGAGCTTGAGGCCGACACCTGCGGCGCGTTGTTGCTCGACAAACTCTCGCAGGTGCGCGGCACCGCGTTTGACCCGGTGGTCGGTTATCTGGGTTACCGCCAACTGATGACCGAGCGCATGGGCAGCTCGGCCGCACCGACCGGCGGCGCCGCGAATGCGCGTTTTTGCGTTTCGGCGGCACGCCACCCAGACCCCGCCGCGCGCGAGTCGAACCTGCGCCGTTACTGGACCCAGCTGAAGGCGCAGCCCCGCGCTGATCGGCAAGACGGCGTTCCCTTGGGCAAGGGCCCGCGCGGCGATCGAGCGCCGTGAACGCTGGGGCCAAACAAGCGGCTGAAGCGGGCGGCCTGTTGGCGCGCGTCCTGCGTGAAGAAGGCTGGGTGCGGCGCGTCCTGACGTGTGTGGTGATGTCGTGCATCGTCGCGACCGCCACAGAGTTTGTGCAAAAGCGCTTCCAGGCCACCATCGATGCGGTGGCTCAGGGCTACGCGCTGGCACGCTTGCAACCGCAGCCGCAACGCTGTGACGCGCAGCGCGAAATCTGCGTCAGTTTGTTGTCGATCGACGAGGAGGAATACCGCTCGGTGTTTGGGCAGCGCTCGCCGCTGGACCCCGTGAAGCTGACCGAGTTTTTGAGCCTGCTCGCAACTGCGCCGCCCAAAGTGCTGGCCATCGACCTCGATCTGGCGCCAGCCTCTGAGGAGGATTGGTTGTCTCGCCGGCCGCTTCTGGAGGTGCTGCACGGCTTGTCAGAACGGATGAAGTTGGTGATGGTGTGTCCGCAGGGATATTCGCTGCGAAATCCGTCCGAGCTGGATCGGCAGTGGACGCGCAGCTTCGTTGGCAAAGACGTGCGCTTTGCCCACGCCGAGTTGGATGCCGAGGGTTTGTATTACGAGGCTGCCGGATCCCCACTCGGCCAAGTGGCGGCAGACGCCGCGCAGCCCTCGCGGCAGGCCGAAGCAGGCGGCACCTCTTCTGCGTCGACCGATTGGGACGCCTGGTGTGCACGAGCGCCATCTGCTGCGTCTGCGCAGCGGGCCGAGGCCGACGACAAACCGAAAAAGATCCGCCCGAGCGCGCTGCCCGTGGTGGGCTATTCCGATGTGGGCAAGAACCCGGAACTGCTGCGCGATCAGGTCGTGGTCTTTGGCGGCCAGTACGGAACGGCAGACCGATTTTTTCTGCCTGGCGCCGTCGACGGCGTCTACGGCATGACGCTGCACGGCTGGGTGGCGGCCGGCGAGTTGAACCCAGAGCACGAGGTACCGAAGTCGGCCGAACTCGCGCTTGACGTCATGATTGGTTTGGCTGCGGGCGCCCTGTTTCATCTGATCTGGAAGACGATGCGGCACCACCGCAAGTCTTTCTTTTGGCGCGGCTTGATGCACATCGCATTTCTGGGCGTGGCCGTGGGTTTACCGGCCTTGCTGTTGGGCCTGGCCGTGGCGGGAGCGCTGTCTGGGCTGCTGGCCGGCGCCGCCGGCATGATCATTTCTGTGACCGCCGACAGCGTGTTTTCTTCGCAAGAGGCGCTGGCTGAAGAGGACGACGACGCCAAGGCACATCACAGCAAAGGAGCTGCGAATCAGCCTGCTGGAAATGCAAAGCTGGTGGCCAGCGCGGCCACTTTTGCGCGACTGGTATTGGGCATGCTCACGGTGGCGGCGCTGATGTTTCTGGGCGAGTCCGCGATCTGGAGCGCCGTGTTGGGGTTCCTCGCGGCGCTGGCGCTTTGGGTCGTGAACCGCAAGCAGCAGTTGTCCACACCAGCCTCTGAAAACACGACTGCGACGCCTGCTTCCGAGGGCGCGATCACAGAAGCGTATGTGCCAACCCGAAGCGATCAAATCGCACACGGTGCATGGCTGGCAGCTCAGGCCGGGTTCGTGGTGTGGGTTTTCCACAGGCCGGAAAACTGGTCGGCGTTGGCGCTGGTGATTGCCTTCCTTGCGGCTCTCGCGCTGTTGGACCAGTTCGTTGACCAGCGGCGAGCCGTCGAACCGTCAAGCAGCGCTTCACCGAGTCACTGAAGAAGTTTGCGCAGTCTGAGCACAACCGCAGCACAACCGCAGCACAACCGAAACGCAGCCAGCAGAGGAGCCATCAACGCAGCCCAACACGCGAGCTGGGTTTCGATGCAACCGCCCTCAGGCATTTGGCCACTACCCCATCGCATCGCGGGCCGTCGGCCAACCTTCTCGCAGAACGCGGTTTTAGCCTTTGACTGCGCCTGCAGTCAGCCCGGTGATGATCTGCCGCGCGGCGACAAACGTGAAGATCAGGGGCGGGATGGCGATCAGGCTGCCCATGGCCATGACCTTGCCCCAGTCGACGCCGATGTCGCTGATGAACAGCGACGCCGCGACTGGCAGCGTGCGGGTTGAGCGGTCGGTGAGCACCAGGGCCAGAATGAATTCGTTCCAGGCAATGCGGAAGGTAAAGATCGATGCCGCCGCCAAGCCGGGTGCCATCAACGGCAGCAGCACCTTGGTGAAGACGCGAATGGGTCCGCAGCCGTCGATGGCGGCGGCTTCCTCCAGTTCCACCGGCACCTGCAGCACAAAGCCGTAGAGCAGCCAGATGGTGAACGGCAAGTTCACCGCCACATACAACAGCACCAGGCCCCACAGGCTGTTGACCAGCTTCCATTCACTCCAGATCAAGAACACAGGAACGGCCATCACCGCCAGCGGCACCGTGCGCAGCAGCAGCGTGGTGTACGCGATGGTGGTGCGCCCTTTGAAGCGGAAGCGCGCCAAGCCGTAAGCCGACATGCAGCCCAGCACCAAGGTGATGGCGGTGGACGCCAATCCCACGAACAAGCTGTTGACGAGGTAGCGGTCGAATTTGTCTTCCTCGAGTACCGCGCGGTAGTTCTCCAGCGTGGGCATGAAGATGAAGTTCAGTGGCGAGTCAAAAATATCGACCTGCTGGCGCAGGCTGGTGGCAAAGATGACCACGATCGGCGCCACGCAGAACAACGCCAACACGCACAGCATGGTGTAGTGCGCCGCCACCAGCCCCGGGTGACGTTTCATCGGGGCTCGCCCTTCATCGGGTTGGACAAGCGCAGCGCGCCCCAACTCAGCAGTGCCACCACCACCAGCAACAGCACGCTCACGGCGGCAGCCACGCCCAACTGCTGGCCGACGAAAGCAGTTTTGTAGATGTGCAGCGCGAGGATTTCGGTGCTGTCGCCCGGCCCGCCAAACGTCAAAACGTAAATCACTTCCAGCACCCGAAAAGCGTCGATCAGCCGCATCATCAAAGTAATGGCGATGACGTGCATCACCATCGGCAATTTGACGCGCATGGTCTGCTGCCACCAACGTGCACCGTCGATGCGCGCGGCCTCGATCACCGAGCCGTCGATGCCTGCCAGCGCCGCGATCATCATGATGAACACGAACGGCGTCCACTGCCAGATGTCGGCCACGACGATGGCCGCGAACGCCAGCGCGGGGTCGGCCAGCCAGGTTTGCGGCGTCAAGCCCACAGCCTTCAGCACCGCGTTGATGAGCCCGAACTGCGCATCGAACATGTAGCGCCACGCCAGGCCCACGGCAATGGGCGCAATCATCATCGGCAAGATGAACAGCGTGCGAAAAAATGCCATGCCGCGCACCGGGTGTTCCAGCGCCAAGGCCAACGCGATGCCCAACACCATCTCGGCACTCACGCACACCGCCGCAAACAGCAAAGTGGTGAGCAGGCTGCTCCACATGCGCGGGTTGGTGAAGGCCGAGACAAAGTTTTGCGCGCCCACCCAGCGCGCGCTGTCCCAGGGCGTGCCCAGTGCCCAGTCGTAGCCCGTCAACTGGAAGGCCACCACCACCGGGTACAAGCATGCCGCTGCCATCACGAGCACGGCGGGACCGAGGTACAGCACGGGGACCCAGCGCGGTGTGCGCATCAGTGCTTCGCCTGCGTTGAGCCAAGCGGCCGTCGCGGAACCGGCTTCGCCGGGCCGCTGGCGGCGCCCCCTTGAGGGGGAGCGCCGAAGGCGCTACGGGGGTGGGCCATTTCGTCAGACCTTGTAGCCGCTCTCACGCATGATGGCGGTGACCTGCGGCACCAGATCGTTCAGTGCCTGCTCAGCCGTCTTTTTGCCGGTGAGTGCCTCGCTCAGGCCCACGCCGAGCGCCTGAACGTTGATCTTGTCCCACACCGGGATGATCGGCCGCCAGTCGGGGTTGCTGTATTTCAGCGCCTCGACGAAGGTGATGAACTCGGGGTACTTGCGCACGGCATCGCTGTCGCGCAGCGTGCTGTTGCGCATCGGCGCGCCGCCCGCCAGCGTCACGGCCTTGTCCTGCGCCTTGCTGGTCAGCCACTGCATCAACAAAAAGCCAGCTTCAGGGTTCTTGGCGTTCTTCGGAATCGCCAGCCCGAGACCTCCGCTTTGCGACGCGCGGCGCACTCCCTTGGGGTGCAGTGCCCAGCTGACGTTGCCCACCACCTTGCTCTTGCTCGGGTCGTTCACCAGCCCGGCGATCGAGGTGCTGTCCAGGTACATCGCGGCCTGACCTTGCAAGAAGGCGGTGTTGCTTTCGCCTTGTCCGTAGCCCGCAATGCCGGCAGGGCCTGTGGCCACCACCTCTTGCAGAAACTTCAATGCATCGACACCGGCCTTGTCGTTGAAGCGCGACTTCCACTGATCGTCGAACACGCTGCCGCCCATCGGGTTGAGGTGCAGCAACCAGGCATGCACCACCTGGTGGCCGGCTTGACCGCGGCTGGCCAGCGCGCCTATGCCTTCTTTGTCTTTCAGCGTGCGCAGCAGCTTGCCAAACTCTTCATAGGTTTCCGGCGGCTTCAAGTTGTGCTTCGCAAAAATATCGCGTCGGTAAGCCAGCACGCTGGTCTCTGCGCCGTAGGGCAGGCCGTACAGCTTGGCGCCGGCTCCGGCCAGATAGCCTTTGGGGCCGCCCACCAAACCCAGGTTTTCCAGGTAGATGGGCACGATGTCTTTCATGTCGTAGGCCGGGTCGGCAAGCGCCGAATTGGCGAAGAAAGGTTCCAGCGGCTGGATCAGGTTTTTGGCAACGTACTCGCCTTTCCACATGACGATGTAGCAGCCCAGGTCGTAGTCGCCGCTGGGTTTGGACATCTCCAGCAACTGCTTGTCCTTCATGCGGCCCATGGCGATTTTGTCGAGCTCGACCTTGATGCCGGTTTCCTTGGTGAAGTCGGGCAGCAGCTTCGCCATGGCGTCGTAGTGCGAATGCGCGGGCACGCTCATGACCACGGTCTTGCCCGCGTACTTGGCATAGCGGCTCTGCGCCTGCGCGCCGCTGAAGGGCAGGCCGGCGCCGAACACGGTGATGGTTGAGGCCTTGGCGAAATCTCTGCGGTTCATGGGGCTTGTCTCCTGTTGGAAAGTGATGGGTAGATTGATAAGGGAAATCAGTGGCGCAGTGTCGCGCCGGTGGCGGTGTCAAACACATGCAGCCGCTCAACGTCGACAGCCAGCCTCACGGTCTGGCGCAACAGGCCGTGGGCGTCTCCGGGCAGCGTGGCCACCAAGCGCACATGAGGTGCAGCGGCGCCGCCGCCTGGGTGGTCAACCGCGCGGTCAACCAAGCAGTCAACCAAGCGGCCAACGACCTGGCTTTCGGTGCCCAGGTACTCCACCACGTCTACCTGCATCGCCAGCGGGCCGTCGGCGGCGGGACGCAGATCTTGCGGTCGGATGCCTACCGTGAGCGCTTGGTCAGTGGCCACACCTCGCCCCCGCAACCAACCCGGCATGGGCAAGGCATAGGCGCTGCCGCTGAGCTGTTCACTGGCGTCGACTTGCGCCGTCAGCAGATTCATGGTGGGCGTGCCGATGAAGGCCGCCACGAAAAGGTTGGCCGGATGGTTGAACACCTCGCCCGGCGTGCCGACCTGCTGGATGCGGCCTTTGTCAAAAATGACGATGCGGTTGGCCAAGGTCATGGCCTCGACCTGGTCGTGGGTGACGTACAGCGTGGTCTTGCCCAGGCGTTCGTGCAGCAAGGCCAGCTCGGCGCGCATATGGCCGCGCAGTTTGGCGTCCAGATTGGACAGCGGCTCGTCGAACAAAAACACCTGTGGTTCGCGCACGATGGCACGGCCAATGGCCACGCGCTGGCGCTGGCCGCCCGACAGTTCCTTGGGCTTGCGCTTGAGCAAATGTTCGATGTTCAACACCTTGGCAGCCTGCGCCACCTTGGCCTGAATTTCGGCCTTGGGCCGACGCGCCAGGTCGAGTGCGAACGACATGTTTTGTGCCACGTCCATGTGCGGATACAGCGCGTAGTTCTGGAACACCATGGCGATGTCGCGGGCCATCGGGTGCGCGTTCGTCACGTCTTTGCCACCGATAAGCACCTGGCCCTCGGTGACGTCCTCCAGGCCCGCCACCATGCGCAGCGTGGTGCTCTTGCCGCAGCCCGACTCGCCCAACAAAACGACAAATTCGCCGGCGGCAACGGCCAGATCAAGTCGCTCAACGACGGTCACATCGCCGAAGCGCTTGACGAGTTGACGCAGTTCGAGATCAGCCATGGTGCGCGTGCCGCGAGTTGTTGCGTTCAGTGGCGAATTCAACGGGTCTTGCGGCGGTTGCGCGCGGGCGGCACGGGCAACGTCGAACCGGATGACTTGCTGCGCGGAGGTGGTTCGCAAACACAGGTTGCAAGCAAGAAATCGTTTGCATGAAAGACTGGACTGCTGAGGACGGGTCAGAGTGTCGTTTAGGCAGCCGCCGCCGGCATTGGGTAGTAACCCATCCAAGGCGCTGATTCGTATGGACTCGGATGGGCGCTGCCTGCACGCTCGGACCCCGGTTCGGAAGTTGTCAAGCCAGCCACCCGCCCGCCCACTCTGAGCCTTGTTCCTCGTTCCTTGGCGGCCGCCGCTGAGCCCAGTCACCTCCAGCTGTCTTGGCCGTTAGGCGCGACCCGGCAGGTGTGAACGACCGCACCGAAATCGGGGCGCGCAGCGTCGCGTTTCAGGCGGCATCGCGATTCATCCTCAATGGCGGCCGAGCCGGAGCGAACCGTGGCGGTTTGACATTGCGCCAGTTGGCTCAACACATCTTGGACCATTGCCAGGCCGGGTGCATCGCCCTATCGGTGCTTGAGGTCGGCCAGATAGGTCGTCACGAAGTTCAAACGTTCAACCAGTCCCACCGCCACAAAACGCGTAATGGCCGGATCGCTGGCCAACAGCGCCTGGCCGTCGGTGGCCAGACGCAGAACGCTGGGTTCAGTGGCTTCGACCGTGGCGCCGTAAGCGCTGCCCAGCCACACCGAAATCTCGCCGATCAGCGCGCCGGGGCTCGAGATGGTGTTGACCGGCACACCGCCCCTGCGAACGCGCAGCGCCCCCGACACCAGCAGCCACAGGCCGCAGCCCGTGCCGCCTTCGCGCACCACAACGTCGCCACTGGCGAAGTGGACCTCTGGCAGGTGGGAGGACAACTTGAGCATGTCAGTGATGGAGACCCACGCCTGCAGTTTTGATGCCAGCGGCGAAAGCTCAAGCCGGTTTGCGCAAGCCGTCCAGCAGGTTCTGTACAGCGCGAACCAGATCGGGGCCGTGCAGCACGTCGAGGAAGCGGGCCAGCGCGGGCAGCGTGTCGATATGCGCTGCCAGTTGAAAGTAGTCGGGATCGGGTTGAGGGCCAGCTTCGGGCTCGGCTTCAGGATGAGGAGCCGCATCGAGCCCCGTACGCGGGTCAAAGCGGGTCAGATCAAACGCTTCGCCGCGGGAAAGCAGTTCACCCAGGCGGGCGCTCACATAGCAGACCGCCAGCGCTGCGGCGCGCTCGGCTGGGTTCGCGTCAGGCGGCGTGACCAGCAAGCGGTCGATGTCCACCACGTCGGCGATCAAACTTTCTGGCAAGGCCCATTCCCGAAGCAGCAGGCCGCCAATCTCGGCGGCCGGTGCACCCAATCTCGTTTGTTGAAGCTGCGCCCGCGCCAGCAAGCTTTGCGGCTCGGTGGCCGGGACGGCACCTTGCTTGGGCATGCTCGCAGCAGCCGCAAAGTGCCCCAGGAAGGACAGCACAACTTGCGTCACCAGCGTGCCGGGGTTGGGCAGGCGCAGCTGTTGAGCCAAGCGAAAGCACAGCTCGCTGGCCACAGCACTCGCCAACCAGATCGCGTCAAAGCGTTGCTGTTGGGCCGGGTTTTCGGCCTTGAACGACGCACTCAGCATGTATTGCAAACAGATGCTGCGCACCGAGTTCAGCCCCATGAACGTGACTGCCTGGCCCACGCCGCTGACCGGTGTCTGCAAGCCATAAATCGCGGAGTTCACCAGCACCAGCACCCTGGCCGCCACCTGCGGTTCGCCCAGCACCAAATCGCTCAGCTCGCTCGATGAAGCACGCGCAACAAACTCCGGCGAAATCAGCTGATGAAAGGCCCGCGAGGGCGGCACTGTTTTGCCCAGGCCGTCCAGCAGCGCCTGTTTGCGTTGGGCAGACAGGCTCTCGGCGCGTTGCCAAACAAAGTCCAAAAGCACCTGCGGCGTGGGTGGCGCAGCGCGATGCGGTTGGCGCGCCGCCATTTCAGCCCGTTGGGCGGCCGCCTGGTCTGCAAAGCTTGGGCGAGGCGCCACAGCCGGCAGGGCCGCGGACTGCGCCACTGGCTTGGCCGCAGCATCGGGCCGCGCGCGCTGATTGGCGCTGGCGTCGTCTTGTTCGCGTCCGTGCCTGTCGTCGCGTAGCCGCTGTTGCTTTTTGTGGTTTGTTTTTTTCTTGTTCGAAAAGAACAGCAACAACAACGCTCCAGCAGCGAGCAGCCCGATCAGGCTCATCAAGACAAACATCACGCGGCAGCACTCCCCAGCTTGATTGATTTAGGTTGTAACGAAGCTGAGCGTAAGTGAAGGCGGCGTTGCGAAAAGCCGGGTTAGCAGGCTGAAACCGGTTCAACTCGCCACCGTGCACGGGTTCGGTAATTGGCGTCGCAGACGAATTTCAAGCCCCTGCGCGTTCAGGCCGTCAACTGCCCGGCGGCGTCAACCAAGGCAGCGCGGATGCGCGGGTAGGTGCCGCAGCGGCAAATGTTGCCGGACATGGCCGCGTCAATTTCAGCGTCGTTGGGTTTGGGTGTCTTTTTGAGCAAGGCGCACGCCGACATCAACTGACCGCTTTGGCAGTAACCGCACTGCACCACATCGGCCTTGATCCACGCGGTTTTCAGCGCGCTGACTTCCGGGCCAGCCAAGCCTTCGATGGTCGTGATTTCTGCGCCGCTCAGCGCAGAGATGGGCGTCACGCACGAGCGCATCGCCTCGCCGTTGATGTGCACGGTGCAAGCGCCGCAGAGCGCCATGCCGCAGCCAAATTTGGTGCCGTTCATGTGCAGCTCACCGCGCAGCACCCACAGCAGCGGGGTATCAGGCTCGGCGTTGACCTCGACTGCTTTGCCGTTGATTTTCAAAGTTTGCATGGTCGTGTTCTCAGTTTTTTTTCAAACCACTAAGCCAATTTCAAAGGCAGGCTGCGCAGGCGCTGGCCCGTCAATGCAAACAAGGCATTGGCCACAGCGGGCGCGATCGGCGGTGTGCCGGGCTCGCCCACACCTTCGGGGTGGGCCGTGCTTTGGATGATGTCGGTCTCAATGGCCGGGCACTCGTTGAACCGCAACACCGGCTGGTCGTGGTAGTTGCTTTGCTGCACTTGCCCGGCCTTCAACGTGATGTCACCGTAAAGCGCCGCCGACAAGCCGAACACCACCGCACTTTCCATTTGCTGCGCAATCAAATTGGGGTTCACCGCTGTGCCGCAGTCGATGACGCAGACCACCCGGTGAACGCGGATGGATTTGTCTGCGGCTACCGAAACCTCGGCCACCTGCGCCACGATGGCGCCGAACGAGTGGTGCAGCGCCACGCCGCGCGCTCGCTTGCTGCCGTCTGCGCCAGCCACCAACGGTTGGCCCCAGCCCGACAACTCGGCCGCACGTTGCAGCACCTTCAAGTGGCGCGGATGTTGGGCCAGCAGCGCGGCCCGAAACGCCAGCGGGTCCTGCCCAGCCGCAGCCGCAGCTTCGTCGATGAAGCTTTCCTTGAAAAATGCCTGATGAGAATGCCCCACGCTGCGCCAAAACCCGACCGGTACAGGCAGGTCTACGGCCTCGTGGGCAATCCGCGCATTCGGCCATTCATAGGGCTGGTCGTAGGCACCTTCCGAGCTGGTTTTGTCGGGCCCGCCGGCGGGCAGACCGAAGGTGCGCTTCAGCACCTGCGGCACGATGGCCTGACCGGCCGAGGTGTTTTGCCACGCAGTCAATTTGCCTGATGCGTCAAAGCCCGCCGTAAAGCGCGAGACGCAGGCCGGGCGGTAAAAATCGTGCGTCATGTCTTGCTCGCGCGACCACAGTGTTTGCACCGGCGCACCGCCTGCTTCTTTGGCAATGGCGGCGGCTTGCACGATGAAGTCGGCTTCCAGTCGGCGCCCGAAGCCACCGCCCAGCATCGGCACCACCACGTCAACCTGCTCGGGCTCTAGTCCTAAAACCTGGGCCACTCCTCTGCGGGCCACGCCGGGTACCTGGGTTCCGGCCCACACGGTGGCACGGCCGTCTTTGACCTGCACAGTGCAGTTCATCGGCTCCATCGTCGCGTGCGCCAAATACGGTGCGCGGTAGTCGGCGGTGATGGTTTTGCTGGCGCTTTTCAAGGCAGCCTGCACGTCACCCTGCTTGAAGTAAGCGAAGCCAGTTTGCGTGTCCAGCGTGCTGGTGAGTTGCTTGAAAACGTCGACGCTGTTCAGTGTTGCAGCAGGGCCGTGATTCCACACCACGTTGACCGCCTTGATCGCCCGCATGGCGTGCCACGGCGTGTCGGCAATGGCGGCAATGCCTGCGGTGCTGCCGTTGTAAGCGCCCACCGCAAATACCTTTTTCACACCCGGCATGGCGGCTGCCGCAGCGCTGTCAAAACTCGTCACGCTGCCGCCCAAGGTGGGGCACATCACGACGCTGGCGTACATCAAGCCGGGCGGGTTTGCGTCGATGGCAAATTGCGCGCTGCCGTCGAGTTTGGATGCGGCTTCCATGCGGCGCATGGGTTGGCCGATCAGCTTGAAATTGACTGGGACTTTCAACGCCGGTTTGGCGGGCATGGGCTGTTGCGATGCCAACGCTGCCAACTCACCGTAGGTCGCAGATTTTCCCGACGCATGCATGACCTTGCCTGCGCCGGTGGTGCATTCGGCGGCCGGCACTTTCCACTGCGCGGCTGCTGCTCCTGTCAACATCAAGCGGGCGCTGGCACCGGCCTCGCGCATGGGCAGCCACAGGTCTTTGATGCTGGACGAGCCGCCCGTCATCATGATGCCGACTTCGCGCATGGTCTTGGCGGTCAGCCAGCCCGCCACTTGCTTCAGCGTACCGTGGTCGTCCGGGTGAAACGGCAGGCCGTCCACCACGCTGGACAAGTTGCCGTAAATTTTGTCGATAGGCGATTGTTCAATCACCAAGCGGGACCAATCGGCGTCCAACTCTTCCGCCAGCACCATGGCCAGACCGGTGTGTGAGCCTTGACCCATTTCGGATTTGCACATCACCACCGTGACGGTGTTGTCAGCAGAAATTTTCAGCCAGCCGTTCAGCGCGGCTTGGTCTTTGGCCACCGCCAGAGGTGCGGCGGTGCTGAGGCGCTGGCGCGGCGCCATCACGCCCCAACCGACTATCAGTGCGCCGAAGGCGCCGGCTGCGCCAAGGAAGAGCGAACGTCGTTTAACCATGACTTGCAATCAAAGTGGATGCCTGAGGTTAAACGCTCAGGGCGATCCCTTCGAGTTGCGCGGCACAAAGTGGGTGCGCGCAGCGCCGACCCTGGGGGCTCATGCAGCACTGCGCGATGTGACTGCGCGATGTGACTGACAAGGTACTGTCAAAGTGACCAACGATTGCCGACGCAGTCGGCAATCTAGGCTTTGCTCAGTCTTCAGAACCGCCCATGCCAAACAAGGCGAGCAGGCTGCTGAACAGGTTGAAAATTGACAAATACAAGCCCACGGTGGCGAGCACATAGTTGGTCTCGCCGCCGTTCACGATGCGGCTGAGCTCAAACAAAATCAAGCCGACCGACAGCAGCGCGACCATGCCCGACACCACCAAGCCCAGCGCGGGGATCTGAAAAAATATGGCGCCCAAACCCACCAGCAGCGCAATCACCATGCCGGCAAACAAGAAGCCGCCCATGAAGCTGAAGTCGCGCTTGGTGGTCATCACATAAGACGCCAACGCCAGAAAAGTGGCGCCAGTGGCGGCCAACGCCATGGTGATGGTTTGGGCGCCGCCTGGCAGCGCCAGTGTTTTGGACAACACCGGACCCAGCGTGTAGCCCAAAAATCCGGTCAGCGCGAAAACTGCGGGAAGCGCCATCGCGCTGTTTTGCAATTTGTGGATTGCAAACAGCAAGCCAAAGCTGCCAACCAGCATGAAGATCACGCCGGGTCCGGGCAACTTCAGCGCGACGCTGAGCGCGGCAATGCCCGCGCTGAACAGCAGCGTCATCGACAACAGTGCATAGGTGTTGCGCAGCACGCGCTGGGTGCTGGGGCTCAGTGTTGTTGAACCGCCTTGTGCGGCCCCACCCAAAGCGGGTTGCGTGTTGTGAGCAGTGGAAGAAGTTTGTCGGGTGTCCATGAACTGATCTTTCTGTGCAGGTTGAAAAATTGGAAAAGTCAGGCGCCAAGCCGAGGCGCTGCGGGTTCGCGATAAAGATGGGCGCGTGAACGCGGACGCGCTTGCTCTTGACTGCGGCGCCAGGCACGCAGCACGGCGCGGGCCGCTCGGTTCAGGGCGTCGTCAATGGCACCGCGCCAATCTCGCGCCTTGGCCACAATCACCACCGTGCCGGCGTGTTCGGTTTTCAGCTCAATTTGGCAGCATTTGTCGATACCACCGCGCGGGCCGTTGATGTCAGACAAGTGCAGCGTCGCGCGCGGCACCAGCCATGTCAGGCGGCGCATGATGAAGCGCAGTCGGCGTTCGGCGGTGTCGCGCATCAAAGCGCCTTCAGGATCGCGAGATTTGAAAATGATTTGCATCACAGACCTCCAGGTAAACAAACAAGGCCCGAAGGTAGTGCCACAAACACTTCTGAAAAAGCAGAGAATCGCGAATTCTCATTGCGTAAAAACACGTTGAATGAGCTTGTGTCGAACCGCAACGGTCGAACCTCGAGCTTGCTGAACAGAAAGGGCTGATCGAATGAGCTTGAATTTCAGCTACCGACACCTCTACTATTTTTGGGTGGTGGCCAAAGAAGGCGGCATGGCGCGCGGCGCTGAACGTTTGGGCGTGGCGGTGCAAACTGTCAGCGCGCAAGTGCGCGAGCTTGAGCGGGCCTTGGGCTACGCCTTGCTCAAACCGGCAGGACGCGGCCTGGTTCTGACGGAAGCGGGGGCGGCTGCTGTGGCGCAGGCCGACGCCATTTTCCAGCTCGGCGAAAGCTTGCCCGGTTTGGTGCGCGATGCCGTTGGCTCGCGCTCGGTGCGTTTGGCGGTGGGCATCTCGGACGGCCTTCCCAAACTGGCGGTGCGCCGGCTGTTGCAGCCGGTCATGTCAGAGCCGCACCTGCGCTTGATTTGCACGGAAGACAAATTTCCCGAACTGCTGGCCGACTTGGCGCTGCACCGTTTGGACGTGGTGCTGGCCGACCGCGCTGCACCCGCCAACCCCAACCTCAAGGTCTACAGCCATGCGCTGGGCTCGTCTGCGCTGGCTTGGTATGCGCCACAAGAAATTTATGCACAGGCTAGGAAGAATTGGCCGCTGGCGCTGACAGATCTTCCCGTCTTGTTGCCAACCGCGCACTCGGCAGTGCGTCCGCGCATCGATGCATGGTTTGAGCGTTTGAACATCAAGCCTCGGGTGGTGGGCGAGTTTGAAGACAGCGCCCTGTTGGCCACCTTTGGCGCGGCGGGCATGGGCGTTTTTCCGGCGGCCGAACTGGTGCACGAGAACCTGACTTCTCGCTACGACGTCAAGCGCCTGGGGCCTTGCGAAGGCGTCGAGGAGCACTTTTTTGCCATTGGTACCGACAAGAAGGTGCTGCATCCCTTGGTTCAGCGTCTGCTTCCGCCGAAAAGTTGACATAACAAGTCGGGCTGTGTGCGGTTGATCTTCAAGGCAAGTCGACGCGGCCCTTCCAAAGGCACGTCTGGAGAGCGTCTCAGAGCAGTGCACGCTCCAGAACAGACGCCGCTTTTTGGATGAAATTCACCATGCGCGCTGTCCCCATTGAATTCAACACGCCCAGGCTCGCCTTCGTCGTTTGGCACGACAGGCACCGCGCGCCGTTTTCTGAGATGAACAGCGATCCGCGGGTCATGCGGTACTTCCCCGGACTTCTGAGCGCAGAACAATCCAATGCAGGAATTGACATCTGGCGGGGGCAGTTCGCAGAAAAGGCTTGGTCCAACTGGGCCGTGGAGCTTCGGGACAGCGGCCAATTCATTGGATTCATCGGCTTGTCGGTCCCCAGGCGGCAGCTTCCCTTCAGCCCTTGCACAGAGATTGGCTGGCGGCTGAAACCCAGCGCGGGGGGCCATGGTTACGCCACCGAAGGCGCCAAGGAATGTCTGCGCATGGGCTTCGAGCGTCTGGGACTGGAAGAAGTCGTCTCGTTTACCGCGCTGGCGAATTTGCCGTCCATTGCAGTGATGCGGCGAATCGGCATGACCGATGCGCAGCAAAATTTTGATCACCCTGCCGTCCCGGAAGGCCACCTGCTGCGGCCACATTGCCTTTTCAAAATCACGCGCGCGCAGTGGCGAGAACGTGGTGAGTGACAGCGTTTGTCTTCCCTTCGTTGACGGGCGCAGTCATTCCACCGGCAATGGCGATGGCGGCTTGATCTCTTCCAGGCAAATCATCGAGCGCACGTTGTCCACGCCCACTACTTGCGTCAGACGGTCGGTCAAAAACTGACTGAAGCTTTTGAGGTCGCGGGCCACCACCTTGAGCAAGTAGTCGTTGTCACCCGACACGGTGTGGCACTCCAATACTTGCGCAAAAGCGCGAATTTCGGCTTCGATTTGACGCACCCGCCCGAACTGGCCGCCGTCGATGTTCAGGCTCACAAAGCCCATCACGCCCAGGCCCAGCGCCTCGGGCAAAACTTCTGCGCGGTAGCCGCGGATCACGCCGTTTTCCTCCAGCGCGCGCACGCGTCGAAAACACTGCGGCGCCGACAAGTGAACTCGCGCCGAAAGCTCGACATTGGTGGCGCGGCCGTCTGCCTGCAACTCCGTCAATATCTTGCGGTCTATGGCGTCGAGCGTCATGGATTTCATTCTGAGTTCCAAATATATGAAATATTCGTGCGCAATTTAGCCGACTCTCACAACATTTGGAACGCTAATTTCGCTGCCACCGGCGCAAAGTCAAGCCCTGCATTGCCAACGCCAAGGAAGCACCATGAACGCCGCACACTTGAACTCACCTGTCGCCCAAGAAAACCGTTTTGGCGCCCACAATTACCACCCGCTGCCCGTGGTGCTGGCGCGCGGTGAGGGCGTGTATTTGTTCGATACGGAAGGCCGCCGCTTCTTGGACATGATGTCGGCCTACTCGGCGGTCAGTTTTGGCCACAGCCACCCGGTCCTGGTGAACGCGCTGACAGAGCAAGCGCAGCGCTTGGCGGTGTGCAGCCGCGCCTTCCACACCGACCAACTCGGGCCGTTCCTGGTCAAGCTGTGCCAAGTCACTCGCATGCACAGCGCCTTGCCCATGAACACCGGCGCCGAGGCGGTTGAAACCGCCATCAAAGCGGCGCGCAAGTGGGGCTACAAAGTTAAAGGCGTGCCTGCTGGACAAGCCCACATCCTGGTGGCGGCGGGTAACTTTGCGGGCCGCACCACCACCATCGTCGGCTTCTCCAGCGAGGCCCAATACCGCGACGGCTTTGGCCCCTTCACGCCCGGCTTCAGCAGCGTGCCGTTCGGCGACGCGGCCGCGCTGGAGGCGGCTATCACGCCCCACACCGCGGCTTTCTTGGTCGAGCCGGTGCAAGGCGAGGCCGGCATCATCGTGCCGCCTGCGGGCTACCTGAAAGCCGTGCGCGACATCTGCACACTTCACAACGTGTTGATGATTGCCGACGAGGTTCAAACCGGCCTGGGCCGCACCGGCAAAACCCTGGCCTGCGACCACGAGGCTGTACGCCCCGACGGCTTGACCTTGGGCAAAGCGCTGGGCGGCGGCTTGTTACCCGTGAGTGCCTTCTTGGCGCGTGCCGACGTGATGGCGCAGTTCACGCCTGGCGACCACGGCAGCACCTTTGGCGGCAATCCCTTGGCCGCAGCCGTTGGCTTGGCTGCGCTCCATTTGTTGGAGAGCGAAAACCTGGCCGATCAAGCCATGGCGCAAGGCAATTACCTGATGGCAGAACTGCGTCGCATGAACCACCCAGCCGTCGTGGAGGTGCGCGGCAAAGGCCTGCTGATCGGCGTCGAAATCGACCCCACCGTTGCCTCAGCCCGAACGGTTTGCGAAGCCTTGGTTCACGAGGGCGTGCTCACCAAAGACACCCACCACACCGTGGTTCGCCTGGCTCCGCCGCTGTCTATTTCCAAGGCGCAAGTCGATGTCGCGGTGGCCGCTTTGGGCAAGGTGTTGAACGGTTTGATGGCGCTGAGCAAAAGGCCTGTGCACGCGCTGAGTGCCATGGCGCAGGAATGATCTGAGACGGGAAGACCCCACGCAAATCATTGGCTGAGGCGGCACTCATGCACTGCAAACCCTGAACAGGGTCTGCGGCTGCGCCGCGTGAAAACGCTTCAAGCGCTTTGAGCGACTGCAGCTGCCACCGTCTGCTCGATGGCACCGAACACGCTGGCTCCGTCCAGGCCCTTCATGTCGATGCGGATCGTGTCGCCGAAGCGCATGAATTCGGTTTTGGGTTCGCCGCCCTCGATGGTTTCAGTCGCGCGTTTTTCGGCCACGCAGGAGTAGCCGCGAGACCAATCTTTGTTGCTGACGGTGCCGCTGCCAATGATGCTTCCGGCGCGCGCGTTGCGGGTTTTGCACAGGTGCGAGATGAGTTGACCGAAGTGAAACGTCATCTCTGGCCCAGCGTCGCACAGGCCGACGCGCTTGCCGTTCCACACGCTTTCCAAATTCAAATGCAGGCGCCCGCCTTGCCATGCGCTGCCCAACTCGTCAGGCGTTACGGCCACCGGGCTGAAGGCGGTGGCGGGTTTGCTTTGAAAGAAGCCAAAGCCTTTTGCCAGTTCGGCCGGGATTAAATTGCGCAGGCTCACGTCATTGGCCAGCATCAACAGGCGGATGCCTTCGAGCGCCTCGATCGGCGTCGCCCCCATCGGCACGTCGGCGGTGATGACGGCGACTTCGGCTTCAAAGTCGATTCCCATTTTTTCGCTGGGCACGCGGATGTCGTCTCGAGGGCCCAGAAAGTCGTCACTGCCGCCTTGGTACATCAAAGGGTCGGAGTAGAAACTCTCGGGCACCTCGGCTTTGCGGGCTTTGCGCACCAACTCCACATGATTGATGAAGGCCGAGCCGTCGGCCCATTGATACGCCCGCGGTAGCGGTGCCATGCACTTGGCCGGGTCGAAGGCAAAGGCGTGGCGCGGTTTGCCGGCCGCTGTGGCCTGGTTTAAAGACCGGTACAGATCCTCAAGTTGGGGCGATAAAAAGTTCCAGTCGTCCAGCACTTGCT
>JBBRGA010000039.1:0-24174 GCA_038241115.1 Burkholderiales bacterium
TGGACGCCTATGACATTCCCAAGCCCAAGGACACCGAAATGTTCGAGCCCGATTTGATGCTGGTGCCCTGTGTCGGCTACGGCCCCACCGGCGTGCGCATGGGCTACGGCGGCGGTTTTTTTGACCGCACCATGAAGGCCCTGCGGCCCCGCCCGGTGACGGTCGGCCTGTGCTATTCGAACGGCTTTTTACCGATGCTGCGCGAGCGCGCCGAGGACCTGCCGCTGGACGCCCTGATCACCGACGACGGCGTGGTGTGGCAACGGTGAAATCTATTGCCGACGCGCTTCTCGAGGCGCGCAACCTGGGGTCGCAGCGCGACTGGCAATTGCCCGCTGAGGCCACGCTGCTGGAGGCTCAGCGTCTGCTCGATTTGGTGAGTATCGAGTGGCCCGCACCCGAGGTTCAGGCGCAAGCCAACGGCGGCATCAGCCTGGAGTGGGAAGAGGGCGCGCACGGCTGGCTGACGCTGACGGTACTGGGCCAGAAAACCGTTGAACACGCCGCGGTGATTGCGGGCGACGAATACGGTTTGGTGGAAGACTTCGCCGACGTGATTCCGGGCTGGGCGCAAGAACTTCTGCGGCGTTTGCACCAGGTCCCTGGGCGCACGCTTCAATGACCGTGGTTGTGTGGCCGTGGGTATGTGACCGTGGGCATGTGAACGTGCCGATGTGACCATGCCTGTGTGAACGTTTTTTCGTGACCGTGTTTCAGTAACTCTGCCTCCATGACCCCATCACAGCGCCTGCACACCCAACAGCGCCTGGCCGAGCGCTACGGCTTGGCGGTCGGCACCAACGATGTGTTTCTGATGGCCAAACGCATTGCCCACGGCGACGCCACCTTGATCGCCAAGCAAAGCAAGCAAGTGATGCAGTGCTGGCTGGAACATGAGGGCACTGCGCTGCGCTTGGTCTACGACCGCCGACAGCGCAGCATCTTGACGGCCTTGCCGCCCACAGACAGCGTTGGTTTTTTGGCAATGAAGTCAGTGGCCATCAAGGCGATGACTGAATGAGGAGCAGGAATTGAAGCCCAACAAACCGACCGGCGGTCTGGTCTATTCGACCGACAGCGGGCGCATGTGCCCCGCATGCCGCCAACCCTTGGCGCAGTGCGTGTGCCGTCAGCAGTCCGCGCTGCCATCGGGCGACGGCGTGGTGCGCGTGTCGCGCGAAACCAAGGGCCGCGGTGGCAAGGCGGTGACGCTGGTCAACGGCGTGGCATTGGACAACGTCGCTCTGAGTGCGCTGGGCAAGCAGTTGAAAGCCGCCTGTGGCTCGGGCGGCACGGTGAAAGAGGGCGTGATCGAGGTGCAAGGCGATCATGTCGACCGGGTGGTGGCGTGGCTTGCTGCGGCTGGGCATTCGGTAAAACGCGCCGGCGGATAGGCGAATTTTCGGTTCCCCGCAACCCCCTCATCAACCACCTCATCAACCCCGATCAGCGCGCCTCGCCCAAAGCGCCTGCTGCAACCAAGGGCTGACTCGGTAGCGCTCGCTGCGCGTGGCCTCGTAAAGATGGTCGAGCACGGCCACCACTTGCTCCACGCCCACCGCTTGCAGCCACTCGAAAGGTCCGGCGGGCCAGTTCACGCCGAGCTTCATGGCGGCATCGGCGGCGGCCTGCGTGCAAACGCCTTGCTGCACAGCGTCTGCGCCTTCGTTGATGAGCATGCACACGGTGCGCGCGGCCCACAAACCCGGCGCGTCCTGCATCACTGCGGCCTGCCAACCGCAGGCGGCCAGCGCGTTGAGAGCGACAGCCTGCGCGCGCGTTGACGCCGTCGCCGAAAACGCCACGCCCAGTTGCAGGTGTTTGCCGCTGACCGCGTGGTTGCCAGCCAAAGGCAGGTCGATCAGCACCAACTCGCGGTGGCCGCTTTCAACAGCCACTTGGGTGGCGCTGCGGCCATCGGTGACGCGAAGCTCAACGCCTTCGGTGCGCAAGCCCGTCCAAGTTGCAGACGTGTCGCGCTCAAAACTCACACCGCGCGTTTCCAACCAGCTTTGCAAGGCTCTGGCCACCGGCGTGTGACCGACCAAGGTCAAGCCCTCGACCGCATGGCTATTCGCAGCGCTTTGCTCGACGCCAGACTGGTCGGCACGCTGTTCTGCCTTGGCGCCTTCAGGCGCAGCGTCGTAAAAGCCTTTGCCCGCTTTGCGACCCAAGCGGCCGCCGTCGATGAGCGCTTGCTGCACCAGCGACGGCTGGTAGCGCTTGTCGCCGAAGTTGGCCTCGAACACCGACTTCGTGACTGAGAAATTGATGTCGTGGCCGATCAAGTCCATCAGCTCGCACGGGCCCATGCGAAAACCTGCGCTGCGCGCCATGGCGTCAATGGCGGCCGGTGTGGCGGCTTGCTCTTGCAACAGCGCCAGCGCTTCTGCGTAGTAGGGCCGCGCAATGCGGTTGACGATGAAGCCGGGCGTGCTTCGGGCATGCACCGGAGTTTTGCCCCAGCGCTGCGCAAGATCAAACACAGCCTGTGCCACGCCGCAATCCGTCTCGGCCCCGGCCACCACTTCCACCAACTTCATCAGCGGCACAGGGTTGAAAAAATGCATGCCCACCACGCGCTGCGGGCGCTGCAAACCGTTGGCAATGGCGGTGATGGAAATTGACGAAGTGTTGGACGCCAGCACCGAGTGCGGCGACACCACCGTCTCCAGATCACGCATCAGCGCTTGCTTGGCGGCGAGGTTTTCCACGATCACTTCAACCACCATCGCGGCGCTGCTGACCTCGGTCAAGCTGGCCACCGCGGTGATTCTGGCGAGGCTGCTGGCGTGATCGGCGGCCGACATGCGCTGCTTGGTCACCAGGCTGGCAAAGACCCTGTCAATCTGCGCGATGGCGGTTTGCGCTGCCCCGTCGCGCAAGTCCATCAGCAAGACGCTGTGACCGGCGGCGGCGGCCACCTGGGCAATGCCCGCGCCCATGGTGCCGGCGCCGATGACGGCGATGGTTTGAGAGGCAGGGTTGCCGTCTTGAAGGAGGTTGTTCAACGGCTTTCCTTGAGAATCGAACGTGTCAAAAAATCAATACGTCTCCACGTGAAAACGCCCTTCATTCACCAGGCTTGAATGCGTGCTGGGCCAGTCGAACCCTGCCAGTTGACAGGCATCGCGCATCGCGTCGAGCACGCCATTTTCCATGCCCTTCAGGCCGCAGATGTACACATGTGTGTCACCGCGCAGCATCTCGGCCACGTCGCGCCCGCGTTCGCGCATGCGGTCTTGCACGTAGCTGCGTGGCTGGCCCGGCACTCGCGAAAACGCCAAGGTCGTGTCCATCAAATCGGCGGGCAGTTTGGTGAGCGGGCCAAAGTAAGGCAGCTCTTCGGGCTTGCGCGCGCCGAAGAACAACATCAGCTTTCCGCCGACGGGTTTGCCACTTTCCTTCAAGCGGCGGCGGTGCTCGGTCATGGCGCGCATGGGCGCCGAGCCGGTGCCGGTGCAGACCATCAGCAAATTCGAATCTGCATGGTTGGGCATCAAGAACCGATCTCCAAAAGGGCCGGTGAGTTGCACCACATCACCCTTTTTCAAATCGCACAAGTAGTTGGATGCGACGCCCACGGTGGCGCGGCCGTCGTGGTCGGTGGTCACGCGTTTGACGGTGAGTGACAGGTTGTTGTAGCCCTCTCGCTCGCCGGTGCGCGGGCTGGCCACCGAGTACATGCGCAGGTAATGCGCCTTGCCCACAGCGTCAACACCCGGCGGAATGATGCCCACCGATTGGCCCTCTAACAACGGCATGAAGTGAGTTCCGCAGTCGAGCACGATGTGGTGCACGGCGCTCTCGGCAGCGTCGGCAGTCAGGCGGAAGTTGCCAGCCACGGTGGCGCTCAGCGGCTTCTTCGGACTGTACAAATTCAAGTAAGGGTGCGCGGCCGACCACGGAGCGTGGGCTGAGGCGGGAGAGACGGCGGCGTTGACTTGCAGCGCTTCGCCAGGTTCGATTTCAGTGGCTTCGGTTTTACCGGCTGTTTCTGCGGCTGTTTCTGCGGAAGATCCGACGTCGGGCGTGACCGTGGCCGCGGGAGGTGCGGCTTGCAGCGCTGGCAGTTCGTCCCAGCTGAGTTGGTCGGCCAGCGAGTAGGCCGCGGTTTGGGGCATGGGGTGCCAGTGGTCGATGCTGCCGGTAGGGCACGGCGCGACGCAGGCGTTGCAGTGGTTGCAGATGTCGGCGTTGACGACGTAGTTGCGGCTGTCGTGGGTGATGGCGTCGACCGGACAGGTTTCTTCGCAGGTATTGCAGCGGATGCAGACCTCGGGGTCGATGAGGTGCTGTTTGATGTATTTTGTTTCTGTGGTGGCGTTCATTTTTTCGCTCTTTCGCGTTGTTCTTCATCTGCCGCGACCGCGCCGGGTCTCGGCCCGGCTGCCGAGTAACTCTTATTTGCTGGCCCAAATAAGAGTCACCAGAACAAAAGGCCCGAATACACATTTGTGCTGAGCATCTGCGCAGAGGTCATGAGCTCGAGTTTGACCGAGCGGTGTTCGTTCCACCACTCACGCTCTTGGCTGTCCAAAACGCGGGCCCCAACGCTTCAAGCTTGCTTTGAACCGCTCTCTTCCCAGACTGAGCAGAGAGCGGAGGGGCTGGTCAATCAGTTGAACCGCACGTACTCGAAATCCGCGGCTTGCTTGTTGATGCCGATCGGCGGCGGCGCGATCCAGTTGGCGTACTTGCCGGCCTCGACCACGCGGCCCATCAATGAGGCAACGTAGGCGCGGTCGCTTTCGGTGGCCAGCCATTGGTCGACGTTGACGGCCCACTCGGCCTCGCTCAGCACTTGGCCTGCAGGGCTGACGCGCACATTGGCGAAGGTGCCGATGTGGCGGTTGAAGGCCTTGTGCGGCACGCTGAGCTTGAAGTTGATGCCGGCCTTGTCGATCACGCGCTGCCAGCGGCCCACACCAGCGCCTGAATCGCGGATGTAGTCGTCGCGCAGCACTTCGTTCAGCGCGTTCAGCATGGGCACTTCTTTTTCGACCAAGGCACCGTCTTTCGCCTCCAGAATTTTGTAGCTGCCACCTTTGAGGATGTGGTCGTCGTCGCGCTTGCTTTCCTCGTAGCGGCCCTTCAAACCCGAGCTGTAGAAGATGGCGGCATTGCTGCTTTGATCAGCACCAAACAGGTCAATCGTCACGCTGTAATGGAAGTTCAAATAGCGCTGCAACGTGGGCAGGTCGATCACGCCGTGTTTGCGCAACTCGGCCGGGTCTTCGATGCCGGTGCTTTTCATGACCTCAAGGGTGCGGGCGATCACGCGCGACACACCGCTTTCGCCCACGAACATGTGGTGCGCTTCCTCGGTCAGCATGAAGCGCGTGGTGCGGCTGAGCGGATCGAACGCACTTTCAGCCAGGGCGGCGAGCTGGAACTTGCCATCGCGGTCGGTGAAATACGTGAACATGTAGAAGGCCAGCCAGTCGGGCGTTTCTTCATTGAAGGCACCGAGGATGCGCGGGTTGTCGACGTCGCCCGAGCGGCGCTCGAGCAGCGCTTCGGCTTCTTCGCGGCCATCGCGGCCGAAATGTTTTTGCAGCAAATAGACCATGGCCCACAGGTGGCGACCTTCTTCGACGTTGATCTGGAACAGGTTGCGCAGGTCGTACTGACTGGGCGCGGTGGTGCCCAAGTGGCGCTGCTGTTCGACCGACGCCGGCTCGGTGTCGCCTTGCGTGACGATGATGCGGCGCAGGTTGGCTCGATGCTCGCCGGGCACTTCTTGCCACACGTCGCGACCCTTCTCATCGCCGAAGCCCACCTTGCGCTGCTCTTGGGCTTGCGCCAAGAAGATGCCCCAGCGGTAGTCGGGCATTTTCACGTGACCGAAGTTGGCCCAACCATCGGGCTCGGTGCTGGTGGCGGTACGCAAATAAACGTCGTGCTGGCCCGAGCCGTTGGGGCCCATGTCGTTCCACCACTCCAGGTAGTTGGGCTGCCAGTGTTCCAGCGCGCGTTGCAGCGTGCGGTCTTCAGACAGATTCACGTTGTTGGGGATTTTGTCGGTGTAGTTGATGGCGGCCATGGTGGTACTTCCTTTGGTTGTGTCGATGACTTGTGTCTACAGCTGGCGTCGATAGATCGGGTTTAAAACTTGATCAATCAATCAATCAATCAAACACGGTTCCAGTCGAATTGGGCCTTGCTGCCGGTGCCGTAGACCTTCAATGCGCCGCCCTCGCCCACCGCATTCGGGCGGATGAATATCCAGTTTTGCCAGGCGGTCAGGCGCCCGAAAATTCTGGTTTCCATGGTCTCGGCGCCGGCGAAGCGCAGGCTGGCTTCCATGCCGGTCAGCGCGTCGGGCGACATGCTGGCGCGCTCTTCCAGCGCAATGCGAATCTCATCGGCCCAATCGATGTCGTCGGGTGCTGCGGTCACCAAACCAAGCGCCAGCGCTTGGTCTGCATCCAGCGTTTGGCCGTTGCTGGCTTGCACCGCGCCCATCTCGGCGACGTTGCCGTAAAAGCGACGCTGCAAGCGCGTCTCGTGGCTCACCATGGGGAACACACCGAAGTTCATTTCTGTGGCTGCGATGCGCGGTGCAGCCACAAGCTCGTCGGGCAGCGCCAGCATGTAGCTGCGGTCGGCGGCCAGGGCAATTTCCAGGAAGGTGCCCGCGAAGCAAGAGTCGCGGTCGATCAACGCAAACATCGAGCGCGACGACACGTCCAGGCGCGCCAAAGTACGGCGCAGCAATCCGGTGGTTTCGCGCACGAACCAATGGTTTTTGTGTGCGGCCAACGTGGCGTCCATCGCCAACACCGCATCGATGTCGCCGCTGGTTTTCAAAATCCAGGTGCCGATGTCGGTTTCGTTGCTGCGCAGATGCAGGACGGCGTCTTCCAGTTCGCGCGCCATTTGCAGCGGGTACCAGTTGGAGCCTGCGGCTTCGATGCCGCAAACGTCGACAGGCTGTGATCCGCTGGGCGCGTTCACTGTCAGCGTGGCGTTGCGCGCGGCGCGGTCGATCACGATGCTCACGTGGCCGTAGCTCACTGAATCGGCAGTGGCGGTTTTGTTCAGCGGCGTCAACGGCACGCCCTGCGCGGCGGCGGGGCGGTCACTCAAGGCCGCCAACTCGAGCGCGCGCTCTTGCACGCGCGCTGCGAAGGCTTGCGTTTTCACGGCCTCGTCCACCAAGCGCCAATCAACGGCTTTCTTGCCGCGTATGCCTTCGCTGGTTGTGCAAAAAATATCAGCGTGGTCATGACGCACCTTGCGCTTGTCGGTCAGGCGCGTCAGGCCACCGGTGCCGGGCAGCACCCCGAGCAAGGGCACTTCGGGAAGGCTCACGGCCGACGAGCGGTCGTCCACCAAGATGATCTCGTCGCACGCGGCGGCCAACTCATAACCACCACCGGCACAGGCGCCATTCACGGCGGCCAAAAACTTCAAGCCACTGTGGCGGCTGGAGTCTTCCAGGCCGTTGCGGGTTTCATTGGTGAACTTGCAAAAGTTCACCTTCCAGGCGTGGCTGCTTTTGCCCAACATAAAGATGTTGGCGCCCGAACAAAACACGCGGTCGCGGCCGCTGGTGAGAATGACGGTGCGCACGGTCGGGTGCTCGAAGCGGATGCGCTGCACCGCGTCGTTCAACTCGATGTCCACGCCCAGGTCGTAGCTGTTGAGCTTGAGTTTGTAACCCTCGCGCAAACCACCGTCTTCGTTGATGTTCATGACCAGCGTGGCCACCGGACCCTCAATTTTGAGTTGCCAGTGCTGGTACACCTCGGGGCAGGTTTCGTAATTGATGGACTGACGGGAAGTGATCATCGCGGTCATCTCTCTCAAGTGCGCACGCAATATGGTGCAGCCGTCTCGTGCACGCACGCCAAGCTTTATGCAATTTACTGCATGTTTAGTTGCACGTCAACCCGGAATTGTCGAAAACCGGTCTACAAAGTACCCCGCAGACGCTCCTGCAAGGCGACGAAGCCCGCTTCAACAGACTTGCCGCTGGTGTCGAACACCTCGTCGGCCTTGGCGTAGAACGCCGCGCGACTGTCCAGGATTCGCTTCAAATCCTCCATGGCCTCCGAGTTGCCCGCGTGGCCCGCCATAGGCCGCGTATCGCCCTGCGCCAGCACGCGGCTCATGTGGTCTTCGGGCGTGGCGCGCACCCACACGGTGTAGCAATGGGCCAAAAGCAAGTTGAAGCTGGCGGGGTCGGACACGATACCGCCGGGCGTGGCGATCACTGCGCGCGGAAAGCGCTGAATGGTGTCCTCCAACGCGCGCTTCTCGTAGCGTCTGTAGGCCGACGCACCGTACAAAGAGTGCACCTCCGCCAGGCTGCACCCCGCCAGCACTTCAATTTGCCGGTTCAATTCGACGAACGGCACCGCACCGCTGTCGGCCAGCATGCGGCCCAAAGTGCTTTTGCCTGCGCCGCGCAGGCCGATCAAGGCCACCCGCTGACGCCGCGCGGCCTGGCTGGCGGGCTCGCCAAACACCCCGGTCAAAGCACCCCGCGCCTGCGCCAACTCGGGTTCGCCACGGCCGCGCAAAATCTCGCGAATCATCAGCCATTCGGGTGAGCTGGCGGTTTCGTCGCCTACCAGTTCGGCCAAGGTGCAATTCAAGGCCAGCGCCAGTTGACGCAAGAACTGAATCGATGCATTGCCCACGCCCATTTCCACATTGGCGAGGTGGCGCTCTGAGACCCCAGACGCTTTGGCCAGGCCCTTTCGAGTCAGCCCACGGCGGGCGCGCAAAGCACGTGTGCGCTCGCCGAGCGCGCTCAAAAACGGGTCGCGCTCGGGGTTGCTTTGAACCGCAGAAAGTGGGGTTTCCAAGGGTATTTCCGGTTCAAATTGAAGTCACAAAGTCCAATTGCGAGGGCATACTTGTGCAACATATTGCATATGACGTGCTGACAGCCAGCAATCGTTCGCATCACGCCAGTCTATCTGGGAGCTGTTCATGGCCGCACTGCTTAACCTGCCCAACCCGCCCAAGACAGACCCAGCCTGCGTGCCGACGTCTGCGGTCATGGCGCCGCCGCCTGAGCGCTTCAACGCAGCGGCTTATTTGTTGTCGCTGAACACCAAGCGGCACGCCAAGCTTGCCTACATCGACGACCTACAGAGCCTGAGCTACGGTGAACTCGACAGCCGCGTTCGGGCGTTCGCCGCCGGTTTGTTGGCAGCGGGTTTGCAGCCAGGTGATCGCGTGCTGATGGTCATGCACGACAGCGTGGATTTCCCAACCGCCTTCCTGGGCGCGCTGTGGGCGGGCGTGGTGCCCGTGGCGGTGAACACGCTGTTGCCCGCGGCCGATTACGCCTACATGCTGACGCACTGCGAAGCAAAGGCGGTGCTGGTGAGCGCACCTTTGTTCGACACCTTGCAAACCGCGGCACAGTCGGCCACACAGTCGGCGGCACATCCAGTCGCTCAATCGGCAACGACCGCAACCCGCCCGCCGCCGCTGCTCATCGTGTCAGGTGACGAAACACGCGGTGTGAATTTTTTGTCTTTGCTCGATGCACCCGGCGCGTCCGGCGCATCCACGAGCCCAACGCCTCCTGCCGACAGCAGGGCACAAGACGACGCCTTCTGGCTGTACTCGTCGGGCTCTACAGGCCGCCCCAAAGGCGTGGTTCACAGCCACGCCAATTTGTACTGGACGGCCGCGCTGTACGCGCAGCCCGTGCTGGGCTTGCGCGCGGATGACGTGCTGTTTTCGGCCGCCAAACTGTTTTTTGCTTACGGTTTGGGCAACGCACTGACCTTCCCGCTCAGCGTCGGCGCGACCACCGTTCTGATGGCCGAGCGGCCCACACCTGCGGCGGTCTTCAAACGCTGGAGGCAGCAGAACGTCACCGTGTTTTTCGGGGCACCCACAGGCTTTGCGGGCATGTTGGCTGCGCCCGATTTGCCCGCACGATCTGCTGTGAAGCTGCGCCTGTGTTCGTCGGCAGGTGAAGCCTTGCCGCGCGATCTGGGTGAGCGCTTCACCCGCCAATTCGGCTGCGACATCATCGACGGCATCGGCTCCACCGAGATGCTGCATATCTACTTGTCCAACCGGCCTGGCGATGTCAATTACGGCACCACCGGCCGCGTGGTGCCGGGCTATCGCTTGAAGCTGGTGAATGAATCCGGTGCCACTCCGGCTGTCGGCGACATCGGCGAGCTCTACATCAGCGGCCCCAGCGCGGCGCGACTTTATTGGAATGATCCAGAAAAAACGCTGGCTACATTTCAGGGCGAGTGGACCAAGAGCGGCGACAAATACCGCATTGATGAGGCCGGTTGCTATGTCTACGCCGGCCGCAGCGACGACATGCTCAAGGTCAGCGGCATCTACGTGTCGCCCTTCGAAGTCGAGGCCACCTTGATGCAACACAGCGCGGTGTTGGAAGCGGCGGTGATCGGCGAACTCGACGCCGACGGCTTGACCCGGACGCTGGCCTATGTGGTGTTGAAGGCGGGCCAGTTGGCCAACGCCGACGAGCTGAAAGCGTTTGTGAAAGACCGACTCGCACCGTACAAATATCCGCGCCACATCGAGTTTTTGGACGAGCTTCCAAAAACCGCCACCGGCAAGATTCAGCGCTTCCGGTTGCGCGAGCGCTTGATTGATCGGGCGGCTGCTCGGGAAGCGGACACAGCGGCTGACAGAGCGCAGGCGCAGACCGCTGATCGTTCGTCTGGGCCGGTTTGAACATGACGACCGGCACTGCAACCACTTCGATGGTGAGCGTGCCGTGGCGCGGCGCGGACCTGTCGCTCGAATACCGATGGGTCGGCATGCACAGCAGCCCAGATCCGGTGGTGGTTTTCTTGCACGAAGGCTTGGGCTCGGTGTCGGCCTGGAAATCTTTCCCGCACGACTTTTGCAGCGCCCACGGTTTGCGTGGATTGGTTTATTCACGCTACGGCTATGGCCGCTCGACGCCCAAACCCGCCGCTCAGCACTGGGGCCCGGGCACCATGGAAGCGCAAGCGCAAGAGGTGTTGCCCGCGCTTCTGGACGCGCTGCACGTCGCAAGTCCGTGGCTGTTCGGTCACAGCGACGGCGCCAGCATTGCACTGCTTTACGCGGCGCGTTTCCCGGCCGCCGGTTTGGTGGTGATGGCACCTCACACATTTGTCGAAGACGTGGCGCTGCGGCAAATCGAAGTCGCCAAGGTCGCGTACGAGACCACCGACCTGCGCCAGCGTTTGGCGCGCCATCACGCGGATGTGGATTCCGCGTTTCGCGGCTGGAACGACATGTGGCTCAGCCCCGAATTCAAGGCCTGGAATATCGAAACGCACTTGAACCACATCACCTGCCCGGTGCTCGCCGTTCAAGGCGAAGACGACGAGTACGGCACGCTGGAGCAAATCCACCGAATTGCTGCGCAAACTCCGCAAACCCAGACCCTGGTGCTGGCACACTGCGCGCACTCGCCGCATCGCGATCAAACTGCGGCGCTCAGTCAGGCTGCGGGGACTTTCATCAGAGCTACTTTGAACCGCTGACGTCCGCTCATCCCCCGTTCAGACTGAGGTATCGAAGGCCGGCGCAGGACTTGGATACCTCAGCCCGAACGGGACAAGTTTTCTGTTTGCAGTAAAACGAATAGCAATAAACGTTCATTGCAAATCCACACCCAACCGGAGATTCCGATGAAGACCTTGCTCAATTTCTCAACCGCCGCAGTGGCCCTGCTCTTGACCGCAGCCGCGCAAGCACAGGCCCAATCTCCGTTGAAAGTCGGCCTGATGCTGCCCGCCACTGGTACCTTCGCCAGCTTGGGCAACAACATCGAAAGCGGCTTCAAGCTCTTCGTACAGGAGCAAGGCGGCAAGCTCGGCGGACGTGAGATTCAGTACTTCAAAGTCGACGACGAGTCCGATCCGTCCAAAGCCACCGACAACGTCAACAAGCTCATCACACGCGACCAGGTCGATGTGCTGGTCGGCACCGTCCACTCGGGCGTGGCGCTGGCCATGGCCAAAGCCGCGAAAGAAAGCAACACCCTGCTCATCGTGCCCAACGCGGGCGCCGACGCCATCACCGGCCCCATGTGCAGCCCTGGCATTGTGCGCAGCTCGTTTTCCAACTGGCAGCCGGGTTATTCCACCGGCGTGGTCGCCGCCCAAAAAGGCTACAAGCGCGCCATGACCATCACTTGGAATTACGCCGCTGGCAACGAGACCGTCAAAGGCTTTACAGAAGCGTTTGAAAAAGGCGGCGGCAAGGTCATGAAAGACCTGACCCTGCCCTTCCCCAACGTCGAGTTTCAGGCCCTGTTGACTGAGATTGCGGCGCAAAAACCAGATGTCGTATTCGCCTTTTTTGCAGGCGGCGGCGCGGTCAAGTTTGTGAAAGATTACGCCGCGGCGGGATTGAACAAAACGGTGCCGCTGTACGGCTCGGGCTTCTTGACCGACGGCACGCTGGAGGCGCAGGGTCAGTCAGCCCAAGGCATCTTCACCACGCTGCACTACGCCGACAACCTCGACACACCGCGCAACAACGCCTTCCGCAAGAGCTACGCGCTCACCTACAAAGCCAACGCAGACGTCTACGCCGTTCAAGGTTACGACGCCGCGCAAATTTTGGCCGCCGGCCTGAACGCTGTGAAAGGCGACTTCAGCAAACGCGACGCCATGACTGCCGCCATGCGCAAAACCACGGTCGACAGCCCACGCGGCAAGTTCACGATCTCGCCTGCTGGCAACCCGGTGCAAGACATGTTTTTGCGCCAGGCCACCGGCAACTACAACGAGTTCCGGAGCGTGGCGGTGAGGGCGCTGGCCGACCCGGCGCGAGGCTGTAAGTTATAGCCTTCGGCACCGTTTAGCGGTCTGCTTCGCCTCCCTTTTCTTTGATATTTGCCCGCTGGCAGGCAAACCCGGATCCTTGGGCGTTGCTTGATCGTCCGACCGAGTGCTGACTTCGAAGCTTTTTTGCGATGGACTTCCCCACCTTTCTCGTCCAGTGCCTGAACTCGGTTCAGTACGGCTTGCTGTTATTTTTGGTGGCCAGCGGGCTGACGCTGATCTTCGGAATCATGGGCGTCATCAACTTGGCGCACGGCAGTTTTTACATGATCGGCGCTTACATGGCGTTCGCCTTGGCGCCTTACTTTGCCGGTCAGTTCGTGACCATGCTGCTGGTGGGCACGCTGCTGGCGGGCTTGTTCGGTTTTGTGCTGGAGTGGGTTTTCTTCAGCTATTTGTACCGTCGCGAGCACTTGCAACAGGTGCTCATGACCTACGCGCTCATCTTGGTTTTTGAAGAAGCGCGCGCCATGTTGGTGGGCAACGACGTGCACGGTGTGCAGGCGCCTGAGTGGCTGTCGGGCAGCTTTGCGCTGGGCAGCTTGATGAGCTATCCGTGGTACCGCTTGTTTGCCTCGGCGGCTTGCATCTTGTTGGCGCTGGCGCTGTATTTCGTGGTCAACAAAACACGCTTGGGCATGATGATTCGGGCCGGTGCCAGCAACCGCGACATGGTGCGCGGCTTGGGCATCAACATCAAGCTGCTTTACCGCATCGTGTTTGCCGGTGGCGTGGCGCTGGCGGCGCTGGCCGGGATGATCGCCGCGCCCATGTCGTCGGTGTATCCGGGCATGGGTGGCAGCGTGCTCATCATTTGTTTTGTAGTGGTGGTGATCGGCGGCATCGGCTCGATCACCGGCGCGCTCATCGCGTCGCTGCTGGTGGGTTTTGTAGACACCTTCGGCAAGGTTTTTTTCGCCGAGCTCAGCGGCATTGGTGTGTATTTGTTGATGGCAGTAATTTTGGTGTGGCGGCCCGAAGGTTTGATGAAACGGGGCTACTGATGACGCACTCGCGAACCTGGCTCGTGCCTGCCTTGGTCGCCGTGGTTTTGGCGTTTTTACCGTTGCTCCTGACGCCCTACACCCACGACTTGGTGGTGAAGATTGGCATTTACGCTGTCTTCGCGCTGAGCTTGGAATTGCTGGTGGGCATGACCGGCTTGGTCAGCTTGGGGCATGCGGCGTTTCTGGGGATCGGTGCATATGTGTGCGTGTTGGTCGCAGGGCAAGGTGCTGCGCCGCCCTTGCCCCTGCTGCTGCTGGTATCGGTTGCATCGGCAGCTTTGTACGCGCTGTTTGTGGGCGCGTTGAGCCTGCGCACCAAGGGTGTTTACTTCATCATGGTGACGCTGGCGTTTGCGCAGATGGCCTACTTTGTATTCCACGACACCAAGCTGGCCGGTGGCAGCGACGGCTTGTTTCTGTACACCAAGCCGGTGCTGGAGGTGGCCGGTAGAACACTGCTGAACCTCGAACGCAAGTTCGACATGTATTACGTCGTCTGGGCGGTTCTGGTGGGGGTTTACGTCTTCTTGGCGCTGATTCACGGCTCGCGTTTTGGCCGCGCTTTGGCGGGCATACGCGTGAATGAACAGCGCATGCGCGCTGCCGGTTATTCCACCTACGGCTACAAGCTGGCAGCCTTTGTGCTGGCCGGTGCGCTGGCCGGTTTGGCCGGAGCGTTGTTGGCCATCAAAGACGGTGCGGTCAACCCCGAACTGCTCAGCTGGCATGAATCGGGTGCCGTGTTGCTGATGGTGATTTTGGGCGGCATCGGCCACCTGCGCGGCGCCGTCATCGGCGCGGTGGCGTTCACTCTGTTGAAAGAGCTTTACCAGTCCGAGGCGCTGCTCGGCTCACTGGCGCGCCATTGGCAATTGACGCTGGGGCTGACCATCATTGCTTTCGTGGCGTTGCTGCCCAAAGGCTTGATCGGCGCGGGCCAGCGGCTGCGCGCACCGCCTGCTGCGGCAAAGGTCCACACGCATGCAAAGGCCAAACATGGCTGACACGCCTTCAGCGCTCGCGTCGGCCGCGCGTCCGTCAGCCGCTCATCCTTCGGCGGCCTGTTCGTTGGCACCGCCTGCTTTTTTGCAAGCGGTCGGCCTGACGCGCCGCTTCGGTGGTTTGACTGCGGTGAACGCCGTCAGCCTGGACTTTCATGTGGGCGAAGTTCACGCCGTCATTGGCACCAACGGCGCGGGCAAATCAACGCTGGTGAACATGCTGTCGGGCGAAATGCCGGCGTCCGACGGACGCGTGGTGTTGAAGGGCAAAGACATCAGCGATTGGCCGCAGCCACAACGCGCACGGGCCGGCGTGGGCCGCAGTTACCAGCGCACCACCATCTTCGCGGAGTTCAGCGTGTTCGAGAACTGCCGCCTCGCCGCGCAGGCCAAACAGCCGCGGCCGTGGGCGTTTTGGGAGAGTGCGTCGCACTGCGGCGCCAGCGCGCGCGCGGCCCAGCACGCTTTGGAATTGGCCGGTCTGTTGGACGAAGCCGACCGCCTCGCCGGTGCGCTCAGCCACGGCGCGCAGCGGCAGTTGGAGATTGCCATGTGCCTGGCCACCCAACCGCAGGTGCTGCTGCTGGACGAACCGCTGGCCGGCATGGGCTCGGAAGAAACCGACCGCATGCTCAGCTTGCTGGAACGGCTGAAGCCAGCGCACGCCGTTTTGCTGGTGGAGCACGACATGGACGCCGTGTTTCGCGTGGCCGACCGCGTGACGGTGATGGTCAACGGCGAGGTGATTGCCAGCGACGTGCCGCAGCGCATCCGCAGCAACCGCGCGGTGCAGTTGGCCTATTTGGGCGACGAGCAGTTGAATAACTAGAAATTTCGCCATGGCGAACCGGTCGCCGTCTGACATGCTGCACATCGAAAAATTGAACACCCACTACGGCGACAGCCACATCCTTCGCGGCGTCACGCTGAGCTTGAAGGCGGGCACCTCCACGGGTTTGCTCGGGCGCAACGGCATGGGCAAAACCACGCTCATCCGCAGCCTGATGGGCTATGTGCGACCCACCGCGGGCGCGGTGCGTTGGCAGCCCACAAATCGAGCCGATCAAGCGAAAGACGTGACCGGCCTGGCGCCTGAGCGCATGGCGCGTTTGGGCATCGGCTATGTGCCCGAAGGGCGCGGCATCTTCCCGAACTTGTCGGTGCGCGAAAACTTGGTGATGTCTGCGCGCGCTGGTGTGCAAGGGCAGCGCGACTGGACTTTAGAGCGCGTGCTGAACACCTTTCCGCGTCTGGGCGAGCGCCTGAGTTACGGCGGCCAACAGCTGTCGGGCGGTGAGCAGCAAATGCTGTCCATCGGTCGCGCTTTGATGACCAACCCGCGCCTGTTGATCCTGGACGAAGCCACCGAAGGTTTGGCCCCGCTCATCGTGGCCGAGATCTGGCGCGTGGTCAGCGCCATTCGCGCCACCGGCATCAGCACCTTGATCGTTGATCGCAACTACCGCGCGGTGTTGGCGCACACCGACCAGGCGGTAGTGCTGGAAAAAGGCGTGGTCGTGAAGAGTGGCGCGTCGGCGGAGTTGGCCGCCGATCCGGCGGCCTTGGCGGGCTTGCTGGGGGTTTGAGCCCGCTTCTCAGGCAAACAAATCACCGCGTTGTTGTTGGTGGGTGCGAACCCAATTTTCAAAATCGGCCACCGGCATCGGTGCGCCCACCCACATGCCTTGAATTTCATCACACAGCTGGGTGGCCAAAAACTCGCATTGGGCTTCTGTTTCAACGCCCTCGGCAATGACCGTCAAGCCCAAGCTGCGGCCCATTTGAATGATGGCCTGCGAGATGGCGACAGCATCCTGGTTGGCAGGCAGGTCGGTCACGAAAGAGCGATCTATCTTGAGCTTGTCGATCGGAAAATCTTTCAGGTGTCCCAGCGACGAATAGCCGGTGCCGAAGTCGTCGACCGACAGGCGTATTCCCAAAGCGCTGATCTCGCGCAGCCGCGCAGTCACGCCGGCAACGTCGTCCATCAACATGCGCTCGGTCAGTTCCAGCTCGATGGCGTCACCTGGCAGGCCTTCCGATTCCAGCGCTTTTGCGACAGACCCTAAAAAGTTTTTCGACTGAAATTGCAGTGTCGACAGGTTGATGGCCACCGTGCCCACTTGCAGGCCGGCACGGCGCCACTTGCCGGCGCATCGAACGGCTTCACCCATGACCCACTGCCCTACCGGCAGCATCAGGCGTTGTTGCTCCAGCACAGGCAAAAAATCGACCGGCAGCAACAGCCCCCGGGTCGGGTGATTCCAGCGGATCAGGGCTTCGGCACCGACCAAGGTCTGCAAGTCGGCGCTGAGTTGGGGTTGAAAGTAGAGCTCGAATTCATCGCGGACCAAGGCAAAGGCCAGTTCGCCTTCCAGCACCAAAGCCTCGTAGGCGCGGCGCGCCATCGATGGATCAAAAAAGCGGAGCTGTGCACGGCCATGTGCCTTGGCCAGATACATGGCGGTGTCGGCGTGGCGAATCAATTCATCGGCGGTGTCGGCATCACCAGGGTAAAGCGCAATGCCGATAGAGGGCGTCACGCTCAAGGGACGGCCGTCCACATCGACGCTGGCCTGTATGGCGAGCAACAGTTTTTGGGCCACATCTTCAACGTCCGTGACCGACGCCACGCCGGTCATCAGCACCATGAATTCGTCGCCGCCAAAGCGCGCCACCACATCGGTGTTGCGCAGCGTGGCGGTGATGCGGGCGGCCACCGTGCGCAGCATGGTGTCGCCCACCAGATGACCCAGTGAATCGTTGATGCGTTTGAAGTGATCGAGGTCGATGAACAGCAGCGCCATGCGGCTGTTGGCCGTGACGGGGCGCTCGCCGGCCTCGACACTCAGTGCGGCGCCGCGCGCCTGCGCCTCGTTGAGCACGGTCATCATTTGATTGATGTGCTCCATGAAAGCGTAGCGGTTGGGCAAATCGGTCAGCGCGTCGTGGTGCGCCAGGTGGTAGATGCGCTCCTGAACTGCCTGGCGGTCGCGCAGATCTCGCACGATCGTGACGCGCACAGACTCGTGGTCACGCACCATGGTGCGGCGCGTGAACTCGACTGGAATGCGCTCACCCGACTTGGCCATCACCACGCTTTGGTAGCTGAACTCAGGCCCTGAAGCGCTGTGTGCCACGGCTCGCGACGCTTGGTCAGGGGCGATGAATTTCAAAGCGTGACGGCCCTTCAATTCTTCCAGGCTGTAGCCGACGAGCTCGCACAACGCAGGGTTGGCATCGGTGATGAAGCCGTTTTTGTGGAACACGATGCCTTCGCTGCTGGCTTCGATGAAACGCACCAGGCGCTCCTCTGAATCGCGCACCGCTTGCTCGTTATGGTGGTGGCGTGAGAGGTCCAGCAAAAGGCATGAGTGGCTGTGCTGAGTGGCTTGCCAGCGAGCCTCACAGGACATGCTCGACGCATCGCCGTTCGAGGCCGACGTGGCATCATCCAAGCTCAAGACCAGCGAAAAATCGCTTGGTGTGCTCAGCGCCGCTTGCAGCGCAGCGCGGCTGGAAGGAGTCAGCGCCGCGGGCCACGCCGACTTGGATACAACCGCTGACGCAGACGCGGCGCTTGTTTTGCTGAAGACAGTCGGGCTGAGGTCTTGCGCGACCTGTTTTGGATTGCCTTGCCTTGGTTTGCCAAACTCCGTGACGCCAAACTCCGTGACGCCAAACTCTGTAATGCCGAACTTCGCTTCGAACGCTTGGTTGGCACGCAGCACGCCAGCGTCTGCAGACAGCACCACCGCCATGGCAGGCAACGTGTGCCAACGAAGCGCGTCACTGCGGCCATCACTGTCGATGTCGACGTGAGGGTCGTTGGTGTCGGCGGGCTTCGGAGAAATCATGGTGACCGCTGGTTCAGCGTCTTGTCATCATAAGTCTGAGCCGCCAGACAAAGGTCGTCCCAAGCGCGCGCTTTTTCTTCCAGATTGCGCAGCAAATAGGCCGGGTGGTAAGTGACGATCAGTGGCACACCACGGTAGTCATGCACGCGGCCGCGCAGCTTGCCGATGGGGTCGGAGGTGCGCAGCAAACTTTGCACCGCAAAGCGACCCATCGCGAGGATGATCTTGGGTTGCAGCAAAGCCACTTGGCGCATCAAGTACGGCTCACACTGCGCCAGCTCTTCGGCCGTGGGGTTGCGGTTGCCCGGCGGGCGGCACTTCACGCTGTTGGCGATGTACACGCATCGAGAGGGGTCGACCTGCTCGCCCGAGCCGACGCGCACACCCGCTCGGGACAAGCCCAAAGCGCGCAGCATGTTGTCCAGCAGTTGGCCCGACTTGCCCACGAAGGGCTCGCCCTGTTCATCTTCCTGCTCGCCTGGCGCTTCACCCACCACCATCCAATGTGCGTTGGTGTGGCCCACACCAAACACCGTTTGGCTGCGGCCTTCGCACAACTGGCAGGCGCGGCAATCGGCCACCGCGCCACGCAGCTCGAGCCAGTCCATGGCGGCGATGGGGTGGGCGTCGGTTGCGGGCACGGGCAGCTCGCTGCGGGTCGGCACCATCGGTGACATCGGTGTCGCCCCTGCTGCTGTTGCAGGCGTCGTGGCCGGCGAAGCTGGCGCCAGCGTTGGCCTGACCTGACCGGAACGCAGGCTCGCGGTGCGCGCCGCCTCAACCACCACACTGACCTCAGACGGCAGCGAGTCCACGCGCAGGCCCATTTCTTTCAGCATGGCGGCTTGACGCTCTGACCAGGCCATCAAGTGCGCTCCGGCATGGTCGCGATGCGCATGACCACCGCATCTTCACGGCCTTGCGCCGCCGGGTAGTAGCCACGCCGCACGCCAATCTCGCTGAAGCCGTAGCGGCGGTAAATGGCCCTTGCCCGGGCGTTGCTCAAACGCACTTCCAACCACAACATGGCCGCACCTTGCGCCCGGCACAGGCTCATCACATGGTCCAGCAAAAACCGGCCGTGGCCGTTTCCTTGGTGCGCAGGCGCCACCGTGATGTTGAGCAAGTGCCACTCGTCTACACCGACCATGGCCACGTAATAACCTAAGAGCGAACCCGAAAGCGAGCCCAACGGCGAGCCGAGCGATGAACTCAATGCAGTGCAGCGGCCGTCGTGCAAGAGTCCAGCCGGGTAGCCCGATGCCAGCGAGTCGACAAAATTGCCACGGCTCCATGGAAATTCATACGCCTGCGCTTCGACCGGCATGACCAGATCGACGTGCTTGAGCGCCATCGGCGTCATGTGACGTTCGGCTGGCCAGATGGAATTCGGCTGCGCGCTCATTTGGGCGATGAAACTGCAACTGCAACTGCGACTGGGGCGTTTGGGGTGTCGTCCGGCACGTGAGGCGCGTGAGGTGGGTGCACCGCGCGATCCCGAGCGGCTCGAATCTGATCGCGTTCCAAGGTGGTCTGCGCCACCTTGTCGCGCACGTACAACGGCAAGGCCAGCGCCGCATCCAGCGCGCCGCCTGCGTGCCACAAGCGTTCTGCCAAGGGCAGCATGGCGCGGGCTCGCGGCAAAGCCAGGGGCGACAAAACAGCCGCACCGCACTCCAGTTGACCCGCAAAAACATCCAACGCCGAGCCCGCCACGGCGCGCGGCGGCGCGATTTGCCACTTCGCGCTCAGTGCGCCGGGCAGCATGAGCGCCGGTGCCAGCACGGTGCGCCAATCGACGCCATCAAATGCATAGCAAGCGGCGTAGATCTCGCCCATGCGCGCGTCCATGGCAACCCAGGTTTCCAGCGCTGCGTCAGCGGAAGGCGCGTCGGTGGAAGGAGCTTGAGGCGAGAGCGCTTCAAGCGAACGCGCGTCCTCGGCCACAGCGCAAAGGCTGTCTATCGGCAGCACCGGCAAGCCTGCGCCAAACGCCAGACCCTGCGCCACCGAACACGCGGTGCGAAGCCCGGTGAAAGCGCCGGGCCCGCGTCCGAAGGCAATCGCCGACAGATCTTGCAAACGCAGCTGGGCCTGTTCAAGCAAGGCCAGGATGGACGGAATCAACGTGGCCGAAGCCTGCGCGCCGCCGGGGCCTTCGTGCACCCAGACCTGACCACGTGCTTGCAGGGCAATGCTCATGTGGTCGGTGGCGGTGTCGAAGGCCAAAAGCGGCGTCATTGGGTGTGTCGATTGAGAAGAAGACTGTCGCGAGTTTAGGCCAGCAGCCCACGCCAAATATGCCGTGAGATCATGCCTCGATGACGCTGTCTGCACGCTTTTTTCTTGCCCTTGCCACGCTGGTTTTGGGTGGCGCGCAGGTCGGCAATTCAAGTGCTGCGACGCGCGCTTTGCCCGCTGAAGTCGAGGCGGCTTTAGACCAGGCCAAATTGCCGCGCGACGCGCTGGTGGCGGTGGTGCAAGAGGTGGGCGGCACCACGTCGCGCCTGAGTTGGCAGCCGCAAAAAGCAGTCAACCCGGCGTCGCTGGCGAAGCTGATCACCACCAGCGCGGCGCTCGATTTGCTGGGCCCGGCGTGGACATGGTCAACGCCGGTGTGGCTGCTGGGCTCCGTGCAGGGTTTCAAAGAGGGCGGGTCAAAAGAGAGCGGGTCTAAAGAGGGCGGCATCCTCAACGGCAATTTGCACATCAAAGGCAGCGGTGACCCCAAGCTGGTGTTGGAGCGCATGTGGCTGATGCTGCGCCGTGTGCAGCAACTGGGCGTGCGCGAGATACGCGGCGACATCGTGCTCGACCGCAGCGCCTTCAATCTTGCCGAGCAAAGCCCCGGCGACTTCGACGGCGAATCGCTGCGGCCCTACAACGTGAGCGCCGATGCGCTGCTGTTGAATTACAAGTCGGTGTCGATGACTTTCACGCCCACCAAAGACGTTGCAGTCGTCACGACAGACCCTCCGTTGGAAGGGCTGAGAGTCGACACCAGCCTGCCGCTGTCGAACGCGCCTTGCGACGATTGGCGAGGCGCTTTGAAGGCCGACTTCAGCGACCCGGGCCGCATCAGATTCGGCGGCAGTTTCAGCGCAGCCTGCGGCGAAAAACAATGGTCCGTGGCCTACGCCGACCCGAAAACCTACAACCAGCGGGCCCTGAGCGGCATGTGGCTTGAGATGGGCGGCAAGCTCGGCGGCGTGGTCCGCGACGGTCCTGCACCCACCCACTTGGCGCCCACGTTTGAAGTGCTCTCGCCGCCGCTGGCTGAGGTTATTCGCGAAATCAACAAGTTCAGCAACAACGTGATGGCGCAGCAGCTTTTTTTGAGCTTGGCGCTGGTCCAGCGCGGCCAAGGCACCGCCGAGGCCGCGCGCGAATTGATGCGCCAGTGGCTGAGCGACCGCTTGGGAGAAGTGGCACGCACCGCTGTCATCGACAACGGCTCGGGCTTGTCGCGTGAGACCCGCGTGACAGCGCAAATGATGGTGCGCTTGCTGCAAGTGGTGTGGGCCAGCCCGACCATGCCCGAACTGGTGAGTTCATTGCCTGTCAGCGGCGTGGACGGCACCTTGCGCCGCTCTAAATCACCCACCGGCCGAGCGCATTTGAAGACCGGCTCGCTGCGCGACGTGATGGGTGTCGCAGGCATCGTGCTGGGCAACTCCGGCCGCCGCTACGTGGTGGTGGCCATCGTCAACCATCCGAATGCGAATGCCGCCCGACCCGCGCTGGACGCTTTGGTGAAATGGGCGGTGGTCAGCGACGCTCGCCTGGAACCCTCGGGCCACAACAGCACAGTCGAACAATGAACTTCACCCAACTTCCGAACTTGACGGACTGGCTCGGTTATGTGGCCGCCACGTTGACGACCGCTTCTTTCGTGCCGCAGGCCTGGTTGATATTTCGCACTCGCAATGTGAGTGGCATTTCACTGGCCATGTACAGCGCCTTCACAGCAGGCATTGCGCTGTGGTTGGCCTACGGCGTGATGCTCGGCGCGTGGCCCATCATCATTGCCAATATCGTCACCTTGATTTTGGCGTCGTGCATTTTGGTGATGAAGATCAGGCACCAGGAGTAGCCAGGCCCCATAAAAAAACCCCGCCAGATTCAAATCTCGGCGGGGTTGCTCGGTGGGTTTACTCGGCGGGGTTTCTTCTGAGTGAACTTGCCCTGTCCTAGAACCTGTAGCCCACCGACACATTGGTCGACAAAGGGTTCAAGGCGGTGTCGATTTTTTGACCGGTCGACAAGGTGGTCGAGTTCTTTAAATACGTCTTGATGATGGAAGCGTCGAGAAACCAGCGCTCGTGCAATTGGACGGTGACGCCCATTTGCGGTGATAAACCGAACCCCGAGGTCGACGACAAACGCGTGGGCGCGCCGCCGGGGTTGGTCAGCGCCGTCAGCGCGGCCGAGCCTTCCGCGCCGTAAAAGTACGCGTACGTCAGGCCCACACCCAAATACGGACGCACCGTGGCCGTAGGCGCCATGAAGCGGTACTGCGCAAATACCGTGGGCGAGATTTGCTTGATGCTGCCGAGCTTGCCCACACCCGCCAACGATCCGGCACCTTCGATGTCGTGTTTGTAAGGCAAGCCCGCCACGAATTCCACCGACGTGTTGTTGGTGAGCATGTAAGTGGCGGTGGCGATCAGCGAATTGGCGCTGGCCACATCGACCTTGCTGCCCGGCAAACTGGGCGCTGACAAATCACCGCTCTTGACCGCGGGCGCAATGCCGTTGAAGCCGCCCTTGATCATCCAGGTGCCCGCCGATTGCGCCAAAGCGGCGCTGCCCGAAGCCGCCATCACCGCAGCGGCGGCCGCAGCACGCAAAAGCGCCACCGGAAACTTGAGTGTTGAGGTCATGGTGATTCCTTTGAGTGGAGATGCTTGAAGGCGCGTCATCACAGCCATCCTTTCGCAGCCAGGTTCTTCGACACAAACTGGGCCAGCAGCTGATAGCCATAAGGCGTGGGGTGAACGCCGTCGGCAAATTGATATTTCGACACATCACCGGCGATCAAGGTGGTGGCGTTGCACACCAACGAAGTCGCCAAAATGGTTTTGGCCAAGTCGCATGCCGGCATCGTGCCGTTGCTGATGCTGTACTGCGCCGGGTTGGCCGCCTGGTCGTTGCTCTGGGCAAAAGCGTCCACCAACAACACGTCCACACCGACCAGGCCCTTGGCGAGCTGGTCGTTGAAGGTGGCGGCCATGGTTTGGATCAGGCCTTGGGTGGGGGCGTCAAGCGAGTAGGCAAACGGCGTTTTGCTGACGTTCGGCAGGTTGACCACCACCACGTACTTGGCACCTTTGGCCACTATGAGGTTCTTTACATAGGCAGCCAGCTCGCCGCCTGCCGTGCCCATGGCGGTGACCGCTTGCAACGGCGTCGCAGCACCCACAGAGACCGCGCCGAGGTTGGCAAACACATCATTGCCACCTGCCAGCACGGTAACAAGTTCATCGCCCTTGAAGCTGCCGCCCGA
>JBBRGA010000040.1:0-24125 GCA_038241115.1 Burkholderiales bacterium
GTGGCGCAACGCCATCAACACGCCCAGGCAGCCGAAGAGGCCGGTCATGTAGTCGCCCAGCGTGGTGGAACCCGGCGTGACCGGCGTGCCCTTGGGCATGCCAGCCAGGTAGGCAATGCCACCCACCGCATGCGCCACGCGTGCAAAGCCCGGCCGGTCCTTGTAGGGGCCGGTCTGGCCGTAGCCGGTGACGCGCAGCATGATCAGGCCCGGGTTGATGGCCTTCAGCACGTCCCAGCCGAGGCCCCACTTTTCGAGTGTGCCGGTGCGGAAGTTTTCGCAAACGATGTCCGTCTTGGCAATCATCTCCTTGAAGACGGCAGCGCCTTCAGGCTTGCGCAGATCAAGCGTGATCGAGCGTTTGTTGCGGCCTTCGCTAAGCCACGTCAGCGTGTCGCCGCGCTGCGAGGGCGTGCCGAAGCGGCGCAACGCGTCGCCGCCTTCAGGGTGCTCGAGCTTGATCACATCGGCACCGTACTCGCCGAGCAGCGTGCCGCAAAAAGGTGCCGCGATGACGGTGGCCATGTCGATCACGCGGATGCCGGCCAACGGTGGCTTAGCGACGGCGGGAGAGGTGCTCTTGCTCATGGTTCGGTATCGCGTCAGATCGTCTTGTGCCCGCGCAAGCGCGCGATCTCGTCGGCGTGGATGCCGAGCAGGTCTTGCAGCACATCGACAGTGGCGTTGCCGAGCTTAGGCCCGGGACTGTTGATGCGGCCGGGCGTGGCCGACAGGCGGGGCACAACGCCGGGCATCACGATCTCGCCGAGTTCCTCGGCCGGCACCCGGGCAAGGTTGCCGCGCGCCTCGAAGTGTTCGTCGGCAAAGATGTCGGCGATCGAATTGACCTTGCCCGCCGGCACTTCCTCGTCCATGCACTTCTGCAGCACCTCGGAGCGGTCGAGTGAACCGACCCATTCGACGACGATCTTGTTGACCAGGTCGCGTGCCGCCAGGCGCTTGCGCTGCTCGCCGTACACCGCGGCCGAGGCCAGTTCGGGTCGGCCCATTGCCACTGCCAGGCGCTCGAACATCTTGTCGGTGGTGCAGGCGATCGCGATCCACTTGTCGTTCTTGGTACGGAAGTGGCCGTGGGGGCAGGCCACGAAGCTGCCCGCGCCCTCGCGTTCGCGCACCGTGCCGTGCAAACCGTAGCTGGCCGCGATCTCTTCGAGCACCCGGAAGATGCCTTCGTAGATGCCGACGTCAACAATCTGGCCGCCGCCGGTACGCTCGGCATGGCGCAGCGCAACCAGCACGCCGATGGCTCCGAACAGGCTGGCGATGTAGTCGCCCAGCGGCACGGTGCCGGGCAGTACAGGCGTTTCCCCCGGAAAGCCAGCCAGGTAGTTCAACCCGCCGAAGGCCTGCGCGATGTGGGCGAAACCATGCCGGCGTCGGTAAGGCCCCGTCTGGCCGTAGCCGGTGACGCGCAGCATCACCAGCTTGGGGTTGGCCTCGCGCAGGCGCTCCCAGGTCAGGCCCCAACTTTCCATCGTGCCGGGGCGGAAGTTCTCAACCAGCACATCCGACTTGGCGATGAGCTTAAGGAACAGCGCCACACCGTCAGGCTGCAGCAGATCTATCGTCACCGAGCGCTTGTTGCGGCTCTCGCTCAGCCAGTTGAGCGTGGCGTCGGGTCGCTGCGTGGCAGTCCCGAAGCGGCGCATCGGATCCCCGCCGATGGGGTGCTCGACCTTGATGACGTCAGCGCCGAACTCGCCCATCAGCGTCGCTGCATAAGGGCCAGCCAGAAAGTTGCCCACGTCGATCACTCGAATGCCGGCCAGCGGCAACGGCGTCTGCTGCGCAGGGCCTTTGGTCGCTGAGGGCGTGGCCATCGTTTCCCGCGTCGTCGGTGTCTGCACTGGTGATTTCCCTCGGGCCCAAAGTCCTGCACGGAGCCTACTATGTGGAAACATTCACGGTCACCCGTGAAAACGCTATTGCTGGTATTCCCTCGCCATTCCGCATCTTCTGAATCAAACTCGCCGCCAAATGACAGATGTCGTGGACAACTTCAGTGCCTGGACCGGCCGCACCGAGCGCAGTTCTGACCCGCTCAGCATCACGCATGCGCAAGCAGCTTCGGCGATGTTCGACGACGATCACGCCACGTTCGATGCAGGAACACCGCTGCCGCTGCTCTGGCACTGGTTCTACTTCCTGCCGCTCGCGCTGCAGTCCAGATTGGACATCGACGGCCATCCGCTGCGCGGCGGTTTCCTTCCACCGATTCCCTATCCACGGCGGATGTTCGCCGGCTCGCGCCTTCGCTTTCACCGCCCGCTGGCACTCGGCAGGCCGGCTGAGCGCGTGGCCACGATCCGCGACGTCGCGCTCAAGCACGGCCGCAGCGGTTCGCTGGCCTTTGTGACGGTCGCGCTGCGCTTTGAGCAAGACGGCGCGCTGTGCATCGAGGAAGAACAGCAGATCGTCTACCGCGAGCCCGGATTGCCGGTGCCGGCACCGGCCGTGCTCGACTGGCCCGAACTCCAGGCGGGCGCCCATGCGCGCACCGTCGCGCCGGATCCGCGGCTGCTGTTCCGCTTTTCGGCGCTGACCTTCAACGCGCACCGCATTCACTACGACCGCGATTACGCGGCCCGGGAGGAAGGCTATCCCGGCTTGGTGGTGCACGGCCCGCTGACGGCGATGCTGCTGATCGAAGAGGCGCGCCGTGCCGCGCAATCGCCCATCGTCGGCTTCAGCTTCCGCGGCCAGGCACCGCTGTTTGATTTGGCACCGATGCGGCTTGTGGCGCTTCCAGCAGGCAAGGAAGTCAAGCTCGAAGCCCAACGCAGTGACGGCCAGGTCGCCCTTGCCGCCACTGCCGAACTGGCCTGACCCCGATCGCTGGCGGTCACAGCGCCAGTGCGGTCCGGTGCATCCCGTCGCGATGCTGGAGCCAGTTGGCCGACGTGTGGCGGTCGGCGTTACCGTCATCGACGAATTCGCGCTTGACGATCTCGCCTTCGCGCACGTCGACCCTTCCACGGCCCCGCCTTTGGTTGCGAAAGCGTGCGTGCGCTCGGGCTGCCGTGTTGACCCGTAGCACCCAGAAGCTGCTTCAAGCTGTCTGCGGTTTTTCATGTTCAGGTAGCGAATGTCGGCAGCGGCCGAAATCTGACTTTGATCATCGGTGGCCGCGGATGTCAGCTTCACTCTGGAGCTAAAGCTAGCGCTGTGCGGCGCTCCACTGGGTGCACGTAAAACAGCCAGCGGCGTTGCCAGGCCAGCGACAGCTTCTGCACGCAGCGAACTATCCCTTTCGACCCAAAGCCGCCAGACGGGTCTCAGATCGACCGTTCAGAAGCGGATGCTGAGCCGCCAGGGTTCGCAGGAATTGCGACGGACGTCGATTACTTCATCGACGCGCACGACCCTGTAGAAGACCTGGACAACCGCACGCGCGGCATAGAGCGCAGTGCGGTCATGAGTCAGGCCCTGGGCGAATGGGTGACCCAAGGGCACGCCGTGCTGATCACTGGGGCCACCGGAGCGGGCAAGCCCTGGCTGGCCTGTGTTTGGGCCCAACACGCGTGCAGGCGCGGCTAAAGCGCGTACTACCAACGCGTTCCGCGCTTGGAGGAGCAGCTGCACATACGCCACGCCAACGGCTCCCTCACGCGGTGGCTTGAGGCTCTCAAGAACACGGATGTATTGCTGCTTATGGGGTCGAGCGGCGGCACCGGCACGAGTTGGCCAAGCCCAGGTCGCGTGTGGTCGAGCACCGGGCCGAGATTGCCAGCCTGCGCAGCGGGATCGACGTGTTGCAGGCCCCGACGCGGGATCTGCGTCAGCGTGTTTGGTGCCCGCACGGGGCAGTCGCGAGTCGTCAACCCACGGGTTGTCGAGCAGGTCGCGCCGCCGGCCCTGTCGACAGGTCTGCGTGCGCAATGGCGCCGGGAAGACCTTCTCGTTCAAGCCCGAGTCGCGCCAAAACCATTGAGTCAGGGCAAGCAACACAGGCCGTCCACTTGTTAAGCATGCCTTGACCATCGCGATCAGTGATCCGGAAAAGCAGCGCAGTCAAACAAGCATTGCACGACTTCCCTGGGCGCCGCAAAAGCTGGAAGAGCACGCTCGTGTTCTGAAACTTCCTGCATCGGTTCGTACGGTCGAACCTCGCATGTGTCGGAGACTGTTAGACCTTAGACCTGAGGCGCCATTTGAATAACAAGCCCAAGAAAATTCAGGTCAGGGCCGCGAGCGGCTGGGCCTCGGCGAGGTTGGGTCGAGAAATAGCTGCCGGTAATATTCCCGAAAAGCTTGCATCGGCGGCGTTTGCTCGGTGCCCTGCTTCCAGCCCAAGCCGATCGTCATGGCCGGAATCGGCTCCTTGAGGTTGATGGTCTCGATGCGCCTGCCTTCGAGCGACCAAGGGCGGTAGACCATGTCGGAGAGGATCGTCACCCCCAGCCCATTGGCAACTGTGCTGCGCACCGCCTCGACCGAGCTGGTGCGCAGTCGAATACTCGGCTGGTGCGGAGTGCGACTCCAGTATTTGAGCGCCGTGGCCGAGGCTTCATCGACAGTCAGCATGATGTACGGCTCGCGCGCCACGTCGGCGAGCGTGACCTCACTGCGCTCCAGCAGCGGATGCTTGGCGGGCACCCAGAGCCGCCGTTCAGAGCCAAAGAAAGTCTCGAGCGCGAGTTCGCGGTTGATTACGTTCGAAGTCAGCAGCAGCCCCATGTCGTATTGATTTGTCATGAGGCCTTCCTCGATCGCTTCACGCGATACCTCGTGCACCTTCACATCGATGCGCGGGTACCGTTGTGAGAAGCGTTGCAAATGGTGCGGCAAAAAGTACCCAAGCACCGTGTAGCTGGCAGCGAGCGTCAGTTTGCCTTCGACGCTGGCCTCATGGTTCGGCATGCGCAACGCCTCGTCTACCGCTGCCAGGACGGTGTAGGTGTGGCCAAGAAAGCGCCGTCCGGCATCGGTCAAGTCGACGCCATGCGACTGACGCTCGAAAAGTTGCTGTTCAAGGATGTCTTCGAGCTCGCGGATGGCGGTGGTCACCGCCGATTGGGAAATGTTGAGTTGCACCGCAGCCTGCGAAATGCGACCGAGCTCGGCAGTGGCAGCGAAATACTTGAGCTGGCGAATCGAGAAGGACATTTGCTGCTGCGGCCTGAATATCTGATTTAAGGAACGGGCGTGGCACACCACACTGCCGAGTCGCATACCGGCGTCGTTTGTTGCCCAGCGAGACCGCGTGCAAGGCTTCGGTTTTTCAGATCACAGTGCATCGAAAAATGATGCTTTGCAGATGGCTTGCGTCAGCCTAGCATTAGAAAAATACTTTTCCGCTTGCAGACATGAAACAGCGCATTGACCTTAATTCAGACATTGGCGAAGGGTTCGGCCCTTGGCGCATCGGCGATGGTGTCGACGAGGCGCTGATGCCGCTCATCAGTTCAGCCAATATTGCGACCGGTTTTCATGCCGGCGACCCGAACATCATGCGCAAGATGGTCGGGCTGGCAAAGCAGCATGGTGTGGGTATAGGTGCTCACCCAGGTTTTCGGGATCTGGTCGGTTTTGGGCGTCGACACATCAATGCGCCGGCAGACGAATTGGTCAATGACATGCTTTATCAGCTCGGCGCACTGCGCGAGTTCGCACGGCTCGAAGGGGTCGGCTTGCAGCACATCAAGCCGCACGGCGCGCTGTACATGCACGCAGCGCGCGATGAGGCGCTCGCGCTCGCGCTGGTGCAGGCGCTCCAGCGCATCGAGCCGACGCTCTATTTGTATTGCATGGCGCAGTCGGTCACCTGCCGCATCGCGCGCGAGCTCGGTCAGCCGGTGGTTACCGAGTTCTACGCCGACCGCGACTACGACTTGAGCGGTTCGATCGTCTTCACACGCCAAGTTCGCCGTTACGATCCCGCGGCCGTTGCCGCAAAAGTGCTGCGCGCCTGCCGTGAAGGCACCGTAGCGACGGTTGAAGGCGGCGAAGTCGCAATTGATTTCGATTCGGTGTGTATCCACAGTGATACGCCCGGCGCGCTCGAGTTGGTGATTGCGACCCGTGCCACCTTGGCCGAACACGGCATCGAAGTGACCGGACCGGCCGGTCTGACCCAGCAACCGTTGAATCGAACCGCGAATTGAAAGAACCGACCCCATGACCAATCCACATGAAGTGAAGAGCCCCCTGCCTGGCACGTTCTACCGCAGCGCCTCTCCAGACGTACCGCCCTTCAAGTCCGAAGGCGACAAGGTGCTGGAGGGCGACGTCGTCGGATTGGTCGAGGTCATGAAACAATTCAGTGAGGTGACCGCAGATGCGAGCGGCGTAATCCAGCGTTTTCTGGTGGGTAACGCAGACCCGGTCGATCCGGGGCAGGTGCTGGTGCTGATCGAGCTGGCCTGAGCGTGGATAACCGGGTGGCATTCGACAAACTTCTCATCGCGAATCGGGGTGAGATTGCCATCCGCGTAATTCGGGCTGCGAAAGAACTCGGACTCAAAACCGTCGCCGTTTACAGCGATGCTGACGCAGAAAGTCTGCACGTTCGCATGGCAGATGAAGCCGTTCACATCGGTCCATCGCACGCGACCAAGAGCTATCTCAGCATTTCCTCCGTGCTGGCTGCGGCACTGGCCAGCGGTGCCGGTGCGGTGCATCCCGGCTACGGTTTCCTCTCCGAAAACGCCGACTTTGCAGAGCAGGTCAACGCGGCCGGCCTGGTCTTCGTCGGCCCGACAGCGCATGCCATCCGCACGATGGGCGACAAGGCTGCTGCTCGCGCCGCGGCGCAGCGTGCCGGCGTGCCTTGCGTGTCAGGCAGTCCTGGCGTGGTCGCGAACGTCAGTGTCGCACTCGATCTCGCCGAAAGCATTGGCTTTCCGATCATGATCAAGGCATCCGCCGGTGGCGGGGGGCGCGGCATACGCGTTGCTGCCGATGGTGCCGAATTAGCCCGGCAGTTTCCGCTTGCGATGGCAGAGGCGCAAGCCGCCTTTGGCAACAGTGATGTCTACCTCGAACGCTTTATCCATCGCGCGCGACACATCGAAGTGCAGATCCTCGGCGATGGCGAGCGCGTGGTGCACTGCTTTGAGCGCGAATGCTCGCTGCAGCGCCGGCGCCAGAAGATTTGGGAAGAAGCGCCCTCCACGGCGATCAGCGAGTCGACCCGCGCCGCCTTGTGCGAGTCGGCCCTGAAGCTTGCCGGCGCAGTTGCTTACCGCGGCGCCGGTACGCTCGAATACCTCTACGACAACGAGACGGCCGAGTTCTTCTTCATCGAGATGAACACGCGCATTCAGGTCGAGCACCCGGTCACAGAGATGGTCACCGGCATCGATCTGGTGAAGGAAATGCTGCGCATCGCGCTCGGCCAGCCGCTGCGCATGCGCCAGGAAGACATCGTGCTGCGTGGCCACGCGATCGAGGTGCGCATCAACGCCGAGAACGTGGCCAAGAATTTCATGCCCAGCCCCGGCAAGGTGACCCAACTGATTGTTCCCGGCGGTCCGGGTGTGCGCTTCGACACGATGCTGCTGCCCACCTGCACCGTGCCGGCGTTCTACGACTCGCTGCTCGGCAAGCTGATCGTCCACGACGAAGACCGCGCCAGCGCGCTCGCCCGCCTGCGCCGCGCGCTGGGAGAATTGGTGATCGACGGCGTGCACACCACAGCGCCGCTGCACTTGCGCTTGTGCGATGACGAGCATGTCCAGCAGGCGCGCTTTCACACCGGCTTCCTCGAAACCTGGCTCGCCGATAACCCCGTAGCAACGCCCACCCTTCCAACAAGGACCCCGGTATGAACCCCAACGCCCGCTACTCTTTCGGTGGCGACGAACACGTCTTCGTCGAGATCAGCGAAGAGATGTCGCTGCCCGCTTTCTTCAAGGGCATGGCGATCTGCACCGAGCTCACGCGGCGCGAGATCGCCGGCGTCACCGAGATCTGCCCAGCCAACGCGGCCTACCAGGTGCGTTTCGATCCGGACGTGATCAGCCCCGAAGCGATGTTGGCGACCCTGCAGCAGATCGAGCGCGACGTTGGCGACGCGCCATTCGAATTGCAGACGCGCATCGTCGAAATACCAGTGCTCTACAACGACCCGTGGACCCACGAGACGCTGATGCGCTTTCGTGAGCGACACCAGGACCCGACGACGACGGACATCGAGTACGCCGCACGCATCAACGGCAAGGCATCGGTCGACGATTTCATCGCGGCGCATTCCGGCTCGCCGTGGTTCGTCTCGATGGTCGGCTTCGTTGCCGGACTGCCGTTCTTGTTCCAGATGGTCGAGCGCAAAAGTCAGCTCGAAGTGCCGAAGTACCTGCGCCCGCGCACCGACACGCCGAAGCTGACGGTCGGCCACGGCGGCTGCTTCGCCTGCATCTACTCGGTGCGCGGCGCGGGCGGCTATCAGATGTTCGGCATCACGCCGGCGCCGATCTTCGATCCGGCGCAAAGCCTGCCCTACCTGAAGGATCTGATGGTCTTCTTTCGACCCGGCGATATCGTCAAGTGGAAACCGATCGACCGTACCGAGTACGACCGGCAGGTAGCGCAGGTCGAGGCCGGCACGTACGACTTGCGCATCCGCCCTGTCAGCTTCTCCCTAAAGACCTTTCTCGCAGATCCTGCGGCCTGCAACCAATCTTTGCTGGAGACGCTCCATGGCAATTGACGTGCTCAAGCCCGGCCTCGCGACCTCGGTGCAGGATGCGGGCCGCATCGGCTACTACCACCTCGGCATTCCGCTCTCTGGCGCTCTCGATCAGGCCTCGTACCTGCTCGCCAATCTGTTGGTCGGCAACGACGAGGGTGCGGCGGTGTTGGAGTGCACCTTGCTCGCGCCCGAGTTGCGCTTCGATGCCGATACCATCATCGCGGTAACCGGCGCGCAGGCACTGCCGCGGGTCAACGGCGCAGATGTCGAACGCAACGTCTCGATCTGCGTCAAGGCCGGCGACAAGCTGACCTTCGACTTCATGAAGATCGGCGCACGCATCTACATCGCCGTGGCGGGCGGTATCGACGTGCCGCTGGTGCTCGGCAGCCGTTCGACTTACGGGCTTGGGGCGTTCGGCGGACTGAACGGCCGCAAGCTGATGGCCGGCGACATCCTGTCGGTCGGCTCCGCATCGGCGTCGGCGCGCGAAGGTCGCTGCGCCCCGGCCGAGCTGCTGCTGGCGCCGGCCAAGGAAGTCAATCTGCGCGTGCTGCCGGGCCTCTACGACCACCGCCTGAGCGACGCCTCGACCGCGCGCTTTTATGCCGAAACCTGGACGGTCGCGCCCGAGGCCGACCGCATTGGCTATCGCTACAGGAACGCTCAGCCGCTGAACTGGCGCGAGCGGACGCCGCCGTTTGGTGCGGGCTCCGACCCATCGAACATCGTCGATGCCGGTTACCCCTACGGCTCGATTCAGGTGCCGGGCGGGCTCGAGCCGATCATCCTGCACCGCGACGCTGTCTCTGGTGGCGGCTACGCGATGATCGGCACCGTCATCAGCGCCGACATGGACCTCGTCGGTCAGATGCAGCCGAACAACAAGGCTCGTTTCGTGAAAGTTGACATGCGCGAGGCACTGCAGGCACGGGCCGAGCGACGTGAACGGCTCGACCGACTGCGACGCGCATTGGCAGACTGAGCGCAGCGGGGGCGCAGGCTTCCGGGCCCTTGCTGACGGGCGGGTGACGAGCGCACTTCAGTCAATCCAGCTGTCGGGTTAAATAAGGCGCCAGCCGCGGTGGCTCGACGATCACCGCGACGATCTTCAGATGAATGATGCTGCGTCGCGACTCGGCATGCAGATGCGCCGCCAGCGCCGCCATCGCCGCATCGACCGCATCCTGCAGCAGCAAATCGTAAATGACACGGTGTTCGTCGGCCACGCGCGGATCGATCGGCAGTCCTAGACTGCGCAGGAATCGCTCGGTTTCGAGCAGCGGCAATTGCACATGACGCAGGGTGTCCGCAAGCCGTTCGTTGGTCGTCGCCAGCAGCAGCGTCTCGTGCAAGTCAGATTCGATCCGGTCAAGCTCCTCGGCGGTGCAGGCTTCGCCGGGCGGAATCACGCAGCGCTCACGCTGAGCTTCTATCGTCTCGCGCGGCGTCTGCTCGCTGGCGCTGCGCAGCGCCAGCGGCTCCAGCGCCGCCCGCATCTCGTACAACTCGCGAATGTCCTTCGCCGTCAAAGGCCCGGCGACCCAGTGCGAGCTTTGGGTCTTGCGCACCAGCCCGCGCTCCTGGAGTCGGCCGAGAACGTCGCGCGCCACGGTGCGCGACACGCCGTAGTGATCGGCCAGTTCCGCTTCGATGATTCGGTAGCGGCCAAACACCAGGCACGAGGCCACCGCTTGCTCGACCGTGGTATAGATCCGCTCCCACGACGTGCGCGTCTGCAGCGCGGCACCAGCCTGCGGGCTGAGCGAGATGGCGAGCGAGCCGAACGGTGTGCGGATCGGCGCCCGGTCGCTCGCCTTTGGCCCGACCAGAAAGCCCCGGCCATCGAAGCGATGGATCAGTTGCCGCGTTTCCAATTCGGCCAAGGCCCGTTGCACCGGCGCGCGGCTGGTTTGAAAGACATCGGCGATGGGCTTTTCCAGCAACACCAGGCCGGGCAGCAAATGCCCGATGCGGATATGCCGCTCCAGCACTTCGGCGATGACCGCATACAGATGCGTTGGGTTGGTGGGAGCGATGGTGGTCATGGCCAATTTGTCAGCCCCGGGCAGCGGTCTGGTGCACTGCTTCAAGGGGGTGGAGTATTCGCACTATTTGTATGCATTGCGCATCTTTAGATGCGAGACGTGAACCATTTTGACACTTCGGTAAGGTGCGGGCCAACGAAACTCGTCACTCGTTGCTCAGGCGTACAAATGTCTATTGCATACGTCATTCACTAAAGCTATATTAATTGCAGCTGTTCAGTAATGCAAAGACAAGGCAAGGCAAGGATGCTTCACCCCCGATCGATTCACGCGCACTACCGGAAGGCTTTGTCATGACGGCCGCCCTTCGGCTGCACCGCGTCAGCAAATCCTTCGACGGTGTCGCTGCGCTGCGCAACATCTCGCTCGAAGTCGAGACCGGCGAATACCTAACCATCCTTGGCCCGAGCGGCTCGGGCAAATCCACGATGCTGCGCGTCATCGCCGGCTTCGACAGCGTCGACAGCGGCCGCATCGAAGCGGCCGGACAAGACGTTGCGGGCACGCCCGTGCACACCCGGGGCGTCGGCTTCGTGTTCCAGTCATTCGCGCTCTTCCCGCACCTGAAGGTCTTCGACAACCTCGCCTTCGGGCTGCGTTACCGACAGAACGCGCCGGCGGTCAATGAAGCACAGGTTCGGCGCGAAGTCGACGAAGCGCTGGCGCTGGTGGGCTTGAGCGGCTTGGGCGGGCGCGCCATTGGCGAAATCTCGGGCGGGCAAAAACAGCGCGTGGCGCTGGCGCGCTGCCTTGTGGGCAAGCCGAAGATCGTGTTGCTGGACGAACCGCTCGGCGCGCTCGATGCCAATCTGCGCGATCAAATGACGCTCGAGCTCAAACGCATCCAGCGCCAGCTCGGCAGCACTTTCCTGCACGTCACCGGCAACGAACAAGAGGCGTTGGCCATCGGCAGCCGGGTCGCGGTGCTCGACCAGGGCGCGGTGGTGCAGATCGACACGCCGCGCCGCCTGTTCGAACAGCCGGCGACGAGCCAGGTCGCGCGCTTGCTCAACTGCTTCAATAGCCTGCCTGGGCAAGCCGGCGGCGGTCGCCTCGGCGGCGCGAACTTCGACGTGCCGCTGCCTGTCGACGGCGCGCATCTGCAGGGCGCGGCCGTCTGCATGGTGCGGCGTGACCATGTGCAGGTGCAGGAAGAACACGCCCCGCGGGCGGCCGTGGGCGGCGCCCATCTCACCGGTGCCTATGTGGCGAGCGAATACGCCGGCTCGCGGGTAGTGGCGATCTTCGAGACCGGTCATGGCGCGCACTTCGAAGTCGAGTACCACTTGAGCCATCGCCGCCCGACCGAGTTCGTGCCCGGCCGGCGTTACGCGCTGTGCTGGCAGCCTGCGGAAACCCTGGCCTACGCCGCCTGAGCGGACGCCTGATCCCGAGATTCCCGCCACCATGACACCCACCACCCTGGCCAAGGCGCCGTCCGCGGCCGAGCCGCGACCCCACGGCGCACGCCGCGACTTCAAGACTGCACTGCTGCTCGCACCCGGCATGATCTGGATGCTGCTGTTCCTGCTGGTGCCGTTGTTGATGATGGTCTACGTCAGCTTCTGGACGCAGACCACCTTCACCATAGAACCGATACTTACGCTCGACAGCTGGCAGCAGTTCTTTTCGACGCCCACCTACATCGGCGCGCTGTGGACGACGATCAGCCTATGGCTCATCGTGCTCGCCGCCTGCCTCTTGCTCGGGTACCCGGTAGCGCTCTACATCGGCCTGTTTGTCAAGAACAAAACGCTGCAGACAGTGCTGCTGGTGCTTTGCGTGATCCCGTTCTGGACCTCGTTCCTGATCCGCGTGCTGGCCTGGCGCCCGATGCTCGGCAGCGAAGGCGCAATCAACCTGATCCTGATGAAGCTTGGCGTGATTCAAGAGCCGCTGCAGATCCTGCTTTTCAGCTCGCTTTCGGTAGTGATCGGCATGACGCAGATCTACGTCGTCTTCGTGGTCGGTCCCGTGGCTTTCATGCTGTCGCGCATTGAGCCCAGTCTGATCGAAGCGGCGCGGGATCTGGGGGCCGGAACCTGGAAGATCTTTCGCTCGATCGTGCTGCCGCTGAGCATGCCGGGCGTGGTGGTCGGTGCAATCTTCGTGACCATCATGGTGCTCGGCGAATTCGCCACTTCTTCGGCGCTGTCGGGCCGCAAGGTCAACATGCTGGGCAACATCATCGTCACGCAGGTTGGTTCGTTGAAGTGGGCCTTCGCGGCGGTCGCGGGGGTGATCTTGACCGCAATCACCGCGCTCATCGTCGCGCTGATGCTGCGCCTCGTGAATCTGCGCGAGGAGCTTTGAGCATGCAAGGCAAATCCTCCCTGCGTGTCTTCCTCGCGCTCTTCACCGCGGCCTTCCTCGTCTTCCTTTACGCTCCAATGGCAGTGCTGAGCATCCTCAGCTTCCAGACCGGCCCGGAAGGCGGCCCGCAGTTCCCCATCATTGAGTGGTCGACCTACTGGTACCGCCACCTTCTGGGCCACATGCCGCCGTCCCGTGTGGCGCCGCTGGAGATGGGCGATGCGTTGATCCGCTCGCTGATGCTCGCAGTCGCGACCACAGTGGTGGCGACGGTCCTGGGGGTACTTTCCGCGCAGGCCTTCCGGCAGCGCTTCAAGGCGTCGGGTGCGGCCTTCTACCTGATCGTGCTCGGCATGATCGTGCCGGGCGTACTGGTCGGCCTCGGTGTGGCGCTGGTCGCCAATGCGCTCGATCTGCCACGCGCCTGGTGGGGCACCTCGTTCGTCGTGCACGTCGTGTATGCCTATCCGTTCGCATTCCTGGTGATGCTGGCCATCTTCAACCGCTTCGACCGTTCGGTGGAAGAAGCGGCCTGGAGCCTCGGCGTAAGCCCTCTGACGACCTTCCGACGCATCACCTTTCCGTTGATTTTCCCTGGCGTGCTGAGCGCGATGCTGTTCTCTTTCACGCTGTCATACGACGAGTTCTCGCGCACGCTCTTCACGGCGGGTGGCGACCTCACCTTGCCATTGACCATCTACGGCTCGTTCTCAGTCGAGATCCACCCGAACGTGTTCGCGTTTGGCGTGCTGACTACGCTCGCTTCGTTCACCCTGCTGGCGATCTACGGCGGCCTGATGGCGCTGACGGTGGGACGCGCCCGGCACATCGCGATGCAGGAGGCGATTCAGTGAAGGCACTCGAAGTCAGACTCGCGGACCACATCGCGCTGGTCACCGGCGCCGCCAACGGCATCGGTCGCGCGGTGGCGCAACGCTTCATCGACGAGGGTGCGCGCGTGGTCGTGGCCGACCTCGATCTGGCGCGCGCCACTGCTGTCGCCGCCGAACTCGGTACGCGTGCTCTGGCGGTCGCGCTCGACGTTGCAGATGCCGCGCAGGTCGATGCGGCCTTTAGCTGCGCCGAACAGCACTTCGGCACGGTCAGCCTGCTGGTCAACAACGCCGGTCATGTGCATCAGTCGCCATTCGAGCAGATCGCCATCGACGACTTCGACCGCATGATCGCGGTGCATTTGCGCGGCACCTTCCTGTGTGCCCGACGCGCCATCGATTCGATGCTCTCGGCGCGGCGCGGCGTCATCATCAACATGGCCTCGCAGCTCGGTCAGATCGGCGGCATCGATCTCGTTCACTACAGCGCCGCCAAGGCCGGCATCATCGGTCTGACGAAGGCGCTGGCGCGTGAAGTCGCTGCCCGTGGTGTGCGCGTCAATGCCGTTGCGCCCGGCCCGATCAATACCGAGCTGGTGCGAGCGCTCTCTGCGCAGTGGCGGGCCCGCAAGGCGGCCGAGTTGCCACTCGGACGTTTCGGCGATCCGCAGGACGTGGCCGCCACCGTCGCCTTCCTGGCCAGCGACGAGGCCAGCATCTTTGTAGGCCAGACCATCAGCCCCAATTCGGGCGACACGATGCTCTGAATGAAAAGACACCCCATGCAAACCCCCCTCATGTTCATCACCGGCGGCGGCATCGGCATCGGCCGCGCAACGGCCTTCGCTTTCGCCAAGGCCGGCTACCGCGTTGTCGTCACCGACGTGCTGGAAACCGAAGGCAACGAGGTCGCGAATGCGATCGTCGCGGCCGGCGGCCAGGCCGAATTCATGCTGCTCGACGTGCGCTCGAGCGAGGCAGTGGACGCCGTCGTCGGGCAGGTCGAGCAGCGCCACGGCGCGATCGATGCGTTGGTGCTGAACGCCGGTATTGCGCACCGCGTCCCGCTTTCGGAGATGACCGACGAGAAGTGGGATCACACAATGGAGATCGACCTGAAAGGCATGTTTCGCGTCGCCCGCGCGGCCCTGCCCGGCATGGTCACGCGCGGCAGCGGCGCCATCACGGCACTGACCTCGATCATGGGCGTGGCATACGGCTGGGGCGAGCATGTGCATTACTCGGCAGCAAAGGCGGGCGTGGTTGGCATGGTGCGCGCGATGGCGGTCGAACTTGCACGCCAAGGCATCCGCGTCAACGCAGTTGCACCCGGCTACATCCGCACTGCACAGGCCCTTTCGAAAGAGCATTCGCTCGGCCCTGAAGGGCTCGAAGCCGCCGCCGACTTCATTCCGATGGGTCGCGTTGGCGAACCTGACGACGTTGCCGACGTGATCCTGTTCCTGTGCGGGAACGCAGCGCGCTACCTCACCGGCCAGGCCATCGTCGTCGACGGCGGCTTGCTGGTCGGACGCTATTGATCCAGAGTTATTGCAATTTGTCCCGTCCCCAGTTCTCCCGTCCCCCTCCCACCAACAAGGAAAGTCCCATGACCATGAACTTCGATGCATCCCGGCGCAGCGCGCTGAAACACACCGCGGCAATTTCCGCTGCGGCGGCCGGCGGCGTGACCTTGCTGTCGCCCTTTGCAGCAATGGCGCAAAGCGGCGGGCTCTCGAAAGAGCAATTGCGCACCATTGGCCTTTCGGTCACCGTGCAAGACCGCATCCTCGCCGACTTCAAAACCAAGTCCGGCGTCGGCAAGACCGTCGGCACCGCCGCCACCTTCCCCGACGCGCAGACCAAGATCCTCTCCGGCGCGAAGGACTTCGACGTCTGGGAAACCATTGCCGAGCGCTTGCCCGCGGTGGTGATGACGAAAAAAGTCAGCCCGGTAGCGACCAAGGACCTGAAAAACTGGGGCAACATCCGCGACACTTTTACCAAGGCCAACCCCAAGCTTGGGCCGAAAGCGCAGATCACCGGCCAAATCTGGGCCGACGCCGGTCAGACCTCGCTCTACATGGTGCCCACGGTCTACAACTACGACTCGATCGGCTACAACCCCAGCGTGCTGAGTGCCGAGGAGGCCAACAGCTGGACCGCCATTTTTGACAAAAAATGGAAAGGCAAGTCCGGACTCAACACCGACCCTCTGATTGCGATCGGTCAGGCGATCCTGGCGATGAACACGCTCGGACTGTCCGACGTCAAGAACCCCGGCAATCCAGACAAGAAGCAGATCGACGAAGCCATCAAATTCCTGATCTCGAAAAAGAAGGACGGCCAGTTCCGCGCACTTTGGGGCGACTTCGGTGAGCTCGTCAACCTGATGGCGTCGGGCGAGATGGTGGTCTGCGACGCGTGGCAGCCCGCCGTGATGGCGGTGAAGGCGCAGGGTCGGCCGTGCAAGTACGCCAACCCCAAAGAAGGCTACCGCGCCTGGGCGATTGGCGTCAGTGTGCTGGCGAACTCACCGAACAAGGCGGCAGCGATCGCCTATGCGGACTACTGGCTCTCCGGCCCGCCGGCGATCGCTGTCTCGGAGCAGGGCTACTACTCGCCGAGCACCAACGTCAAGAAGGTGATGACGCCGGAGAAGTACGCTTTCTGGTACGAGGGCGCACCTTGGGTCGGCGCCGCGGAGCGTGGCATCAAGGAAGGCGACCTTCGCGACGGCGGCTCGCTGACACAGCGTGCTTCGCAAGTCGCCTACTGGCACCAGTGGCCGGATGCTTACGACTACCTGATCCAGAAATGGAACGAGTTCCTGATCGCCTGACCGATCACCTGACCGATTGCCTGAAGAGTTGCTGACGTGGCCCACGATCTCGAACTGCTGAATCTCAGCAAGACCTATCCGGGCGGCCACCGCGCGGTGAAGGACTTTTGTTTGCAAGTCCAGCGCGGTGAGTTCATCTCACTGGTCGGTCCGTCGGGCTGCGGCAAGACGACCACCTTGCGCATGATCGCGGGCTTCGAAGACATCAGCAGCGGCCATATCCTGGTGCGTGGCCAGGAGATCGGCCACCTGCCGCCCGAACGTCGGCCGACGTCAACGATCTTCCAGAACTTCGCGCTTTTTCCGCACATGACGGTGCGCGAGAACATTGCCTTCGGACTGAAGGTGCGCAAGCTGGACGCCAGCGCAATGAAGGCGCGCATTGAGCACATGCTGGCGCTGTTCGAACTCGGGCCGGTCGCCGATCGGCGCGGCAGCCAGCTTTCGGGTGGCCAGCGCCAGCGCGTGGCGCTGGCGCGGGGCCTTGCGGTACAGCCCGATATTCTGTTGCTCGACGAGCCGTTGGGCGCTCTCGATGCGAATCTGCGCAAGTCAATCCAGCACGAATTGAAGCTGCTGCAGCGCGAGGTCGGTATCACCTTCGTCTTTGTGACTCATGCGCAGTCGGAAGCGCTGGTGCTTTCCGACCGCGTCGTGGTGATGAACAACGGCAACACCGAGCAGATCGATACGCCGTATGAGCTGTACACGCGGCCGGCGACCGAGTTCGTCGCTCGTTTCATGGGGCGCAATGCGCTGCTCGGCGGACCGGTGCAATCAATTGCAGATGGCGTCGCGGTGGTCGCCACCGCGATGGGGCCGCTGCGGGGCACGCTGGGCGTCAAGACAGGACTTCGCATCGGCGACCGCGCCTTGTTGGTGGTGCCGTCAGAGGCGATGGACCTCGGCGCAGCACCTGTTGACGACGATGGCCGCGTGCCGGCGGGCCACATCGCGGGCTATGTCAGCGGCCGCACCTACACAGGGCAGACGGTTCGGCTGCAGATCGAACTCGCCGACGGCGAGAAGCTGACAATCGAACAGCACGTCGATGGTGCGGATAAGTTACCCGACGCGGCGCGCGTTCAGGTGTCGTGGCCGGTCGCCGAGGCCACGGTAATCGCTGCCGCGGCCTGAGTCGGATGGAGTTCAAACGCCAAGTCGCAACGATCGACATGACACCGGCCAGTCAGCATTGGCAAATAGCGGATTACCACGCTGAATATCGCAGTGGGCACACCACGCCGCTGGCGCTGACTGAAGATCGCCTCGCCCTCGCTGAAGCTGGCGATCCCGCACTCTTCATCCGATTCACGACCGAGCGAGCGCTCCAGGAAGCCCGACACAGCACGCGGCGTTGGGCCGAGGGCCAGCCGCTGGGCCCGCTCGACGGAATACCTCTGGTCTGGAAAGACCTATTTGACATGGCCGGCACGCCGACCACGGCCGCGTCCGCCTGGCTCGCCGATGCCCCACCGGCGATTGCCGATGCAGCCGCGGTGGCAAGCCTGTGCCGCGCGGGCGCGGTCAGCCTCGGCAAGGTCAATCTCTCCGAATTTGCATTTTCCGGACTCGGGCTGAACCCGCATTTCGGCACTCCACAGCATCCGCTGTCACCCGGCTTATCGCGAACACCAGGCGGCTCCTCGAGCGGTTCTGCCGCCGCGGTCAGTGGCGGCCTCGTCGCCGTCGGCATGGGCACTGACACCGGCGGCTCATTGCGGGTGCCGGCGGCCTTTCAGGGTCTCGTCGGCTTCCAGCCCAGCGTCGCGCGGTATGACCAGCGAGGCGTTTATCCGCTGTCGCGCAGCCTCGACACGATTGGCCCGATCGCGCACAGCGTACGTGACTGCATCACGGTCGATGCGGCGCTGCGCGGTCGTGCCGGTTGGGGCGATGACAGTCTTGCCGCATTGCCGCTCGCCCAATTGCATCTGCTGGTGCCAGCCAACGTTGTGCTGGATCAGGCCGAGCCCGAGGTTCGACCGCGCTTCGAGCGCGCAATCGAGGGTCTGCGCGCCGCGGGCGCCCGCGTCGAGATCGAGCCGGTGGCGATCTTCGACCGCATCCTCGATCTGAGTGCTGAGCACGGCACCCTGGCCGCTGCCGAGGGCTACCACTGGCATCGTGAGCGTGTCGACGGCCCATACGCCGACCGCTTCGATCGTCGAGTGTTGGCCCGCCTGCAGCGGGGCCGCCATATGACGGCCAGCGATTTGCTCGCGATCCAGCAGGCTCGTGTGGAGTGGCAAGCGGCCTTCTTGGTGCAGCTCGGCAAGCGCGTGCTTCTGATGCCCACTGTCGTGCACGTAGCCCCGGAGTGCGCCGCGCTGGAAGCTGATGACGAGCTGTTCCACCGCATCAATTTGCGCACACTGCGCAACACCATGCTCGGCAATTTCCTCGGTCTCTGTGGAATGAGCTTGCCGATGGGCCTTGGCCGCGACGGGCTACCGCTTGGCGCATTGCTGCAGTGCCCGCCCCACCAAGACGAAGTGCTGCTTTCCGCCGCGCTGACCGTCGAAGCTGTTCTGAACCGACCCTCAAAAGGGTCATGATCCACTACCCAAAAGGAGATTAAAAAATGGCGAAGGAAATTCTGTGCGGTTTCGGTGTTGACGTCGACGCTGTGGCGGGCTGGCTGGGCTCGTACGGCGGTGAAGACTCACCTGACGACATATCGCGTGGCATGTTTTCTGGTGAAGTCGGCTCGATGCGGCTGCTGACGATGTTCGAGCGCATGGGCATCAAGACCACCTGGTTCATCCCTGGTCATTCAATCGAAACCTTTCCCGAACAGATGAAGGCCGTGGCGGCTGCGGGGCACGAGATCGGCATCCACGGCTACTCGCACGAAAACCCGATCGCGATGACGCCGGCGCAGGAAGAAGCGGTGCTGGACAAGTGCATCGCGCTGGTCGAACAACTCTCTGGCAAGCGGCCGACCGGCTATGTCGCGCCGTGGTGGGAGTTCTCCAACGTCAGCAACGAGTTGTTGCTGAAGAAGGGCATCAAGTACGACCACTCACTGATGCACAACGACTTCACGCCGTACTACGTGCGGGTCGGCGACTCTTGGACCAAGATCGACTTCGCCAAGAAGCCCGCGGACTGGATGAAGCCGTTGGTGCGTGGCAAGGAGACGTCGCTGATCGAGATTCCGGCCAACTGGTATCTCGACGACCTGCCGCCGATGATGTTCATCAAAAAGTCGCCGAACAGCCACGGTTTCGTCAACCCGCGAGACATCGAACAGATGTGGCGTGACCAGTTCGACTGGGTCTATCGCGAAATGGACTACGCTGTCTTTCCGATGACGATCCACCCCGATGTGGCCGGCCGCCCACAGGTGCTGCTGATGCTGGAGCGGCTCTACGCCTACATCAAATCGCACCCCGGCGTGCGATTCGTGACCATGGATGAAATGGCGGATGACTTCGCCCGACGCGTGCCGTCGCCGAAGGGCTGAGGCACTGGTGCTATGTGCGGTGTCTGCGGCGTCCTCGGCGGCCCGGCCCACTGGAGCAGCACGCAAGGGCGGCTCCAACTGGCAGGTGCGGCCACGGCACGTGCCGAACGGGCGCGCAACGCGAAGCTGCTGAACCGCATCACGCGCACCCGCGGCCTGAGTGTCAGCGACTGGCAGGGAAGCTCCTTCGTCGTCGCCGGCGCGACTGGCGGGCAGGAGGTGGTCGAGTCTCTGGGTGAAGTGTGGGCTGCCATGGACCGTCTCGGCGGGCGGTCCATCGACCCGCTGGCAGACGAATGGCTGGGTTGACTCCGCCCATGGACAACCGCCTGCCCGTCAACATCCTGACCGGCTTCCTCGGCTCGGGCAAGACGACCTTGCTGAATCGCATGTTGCGCAACCCGGCCTTCGCCAACTGCGCGGTGCTGATTAATGAGTTCGGCGAAGTCGGCATCGATCATCACCTGGTCGAATCGGTCGAAGGCGACGTGGTGCTGCTGCAATCCGGATGCATCTGCTGCACGATTCGCGGCGATCTGTCGTCGGCGATCAAAAAACTCTATGCGCAGCGCGAGCGCGGCATCATCCCGGCGTTCACGCGGCTGCTGATCGAAACGACCGGCCTGGCCGACCCGACGCCGGTGCTCGCGACCGTGATGCACGACCCGGTGCTGCAACACCACTTCCGTCCCGGCAACGTGATCACCACGGTCGATGCGGTGCACGCCATTGGCCAGCTCGAACGGCACCCGGAAAGCCGCAAACAAATTGCCCTAGCGGACCGCCTGGTGCTGACGAAAACAGATTTGTCCACCACCGACTGCGTCGATGCACTGACAGGTGCATTGAGCCGGCTAAACCCCGCTGCACCGATCGTCCAAGCCGACTCGCAGACGCTCGATTCCGATGCCTTGCTCGGGCAGGATGTATTTCGCGAGATCGGCAAGATCGACGAGGTCGGCCGCTGGCTGCGCGCCGCCGAGCAGCGCAAATACTTCCCGGTGCACCGCGGCAATCCGAACCTGCATGGTGACATCCAGGCCTTCGTGCTGGAGCCCGGCGACTCGATAGACTGGGCCGCCTTCAGCCTGTGGCTCTCGCTGCTGCTGCATCGCCACGGCGAACGCATCCTGCGGGTGAAAGGGCTGTTGCACGTAGAAGGCGCCGAGACGCCGGTGGCAATCCACGGCGTGCAACAGCTGATGCATCCACCGCAGCACCTTGCACGCTGGCCCGAAGGCGTGCGCCGATCGGCGGTGGTGTTCATCGTGGACGGCCTTGAGCCCACGCGGGTGATGGCGTCGTGGCGCGGCTTCATGTCGCGCCTCACCGACAGGGTGGCTGCGGCATGACCCGCAGCGCGCGATCAAGCCCCGAGGCACCGGCGCTGCACCTCAGCGGCCGCCCGCACCTGCGCGTGCTCGGCACCGAAATCACCCTGCTCGAGAGCGTGCGCCAACGCGCCGAAGCCGACCTCGGCATCCGCCTCAGCTTCGAGCCGCTCGACTTCCTGACCGCGCAACAACGCGCCGCGACGCAGCCCGAGAGCTACGACATCTACGACCAGTGTTTCCATAATCTGCAGATCGTCTGGTTCTGGAATGCGGTGCAGCCAATCGACCTGCGCCGCATCGCGTTATGGGGCGAAGTCAGCGGCCTGACGAAAACCGGCCGGCTCACGCCCGGCGCCCCCCTCGGCGATGGCAACGCGCCGGCGCGCCTGCTCTATGTGAAGCCCGACTTGACGCTCGGGGGTGCGCCGTCGGCCCGCGTCGCGATGCTGCCTGCCGTTCACAACATGGATGGTTTCGCAGTCACACCCGAAGCGCTCGCGGAGCTTGGCGACCAGCCGAGTTGGGCCTGGCTGCTCGATACAAGGATGCACGGCCGGGTTGGCTTGATCGATGAGCCGGCGATCGGCCTGTTCGATGCCGCGCTCGCCGCGCGAGCCAGTGGAGAATTCGCGCCGCGCGACATCGGCAACCTGAGCCTGCGCGAGATTGATCAACTGGTCGCCTTGCTGCTGCAACGCAAGCGCGCCGGCCACTTCGCTGGTTTCTGGAAAACCGCCGCCGGCTCCGTGCAAATGATGCGCAGCGGCCGCACCAGCGTGCAAAGCATCTGGGCGCCCGCGCTGACCACACTCGCCGCCGAATCGGTGCCGGTGATCGAGGTCGCGCCGCGTGAGGGATACCGTGCCTGGCACGGCGGCATGTGTCTGTCAAAACAGCTGAAGGGTCGCATGCTGGACGTCGCCTACGAGTACCTCAACTGGTGGCTCAGCGGCTGGCCCGGCGCGGTCATGGCGCGGCAGGGCTACTACATGGCCGCATCGCGCCCGGTGCGTGATTGGCTTTCGCCAGAAGAATGGAATTATTGGTACGAAGGCAAGCCGGCGGTTTGCGACCTCGCGGGTCCGGATGGGCGCTTGGTGGTTCGACAAGGCAGCTCTCGTGCAGGAGGCTCTTACTGGCGCAAGGCGAGCCACATTGCGGTGTGGAATACGACCATGGACGAACACAATTACATGGCACGGCGCTGGAAGGACTTCATCGATCAGTAGAAACACGGCGCGACCGCTTAATTAAAAAAGTATGACGGAACAAGCGCGCGAAGTTTGCTCACCCACCCATCCTGAAAGGACGATCCAATGACGCGACCCCAAGCCGTGCCCACGGTGCAGATAGATACAGATCGTGTAAAGGTGACCTAGTGGCGCTTCATCCCCGGCGCGGAAACCGGCTGGCACCGGCATGCGATGGACTACGTTGTGGTGCCTATGACGACCGGAGAGTTGTTGCTCGAGACGCCAACAGGCGATGTGCGCAGCCCACTTACCGCCGGTGTCTCGTATGTCAGATCGGTAGGCGTTGAGCACAACGTCATCAATGACAGCCACCAAGAATTCGCATTCGTTGAAATCGAGTTGCGCTAAAAAGGAAACTGGCGTCGACCTTGATTTAATCTGTTTTCCTGAGTTGGCCGGGTGCCAACGAGATCAGACCGGGGTCAGGCCCGGGCTTGGGCTGAGAGGCCAGGATTCGCTCGACGATGCAAACCATCAGCGCGAACCAGCGTTGCCGGTTATCTAACCGAAGCGCGGTCGCCCGAACATGGCTCCAACCCGCGCAGGCATTGACGATCAGCTGCTTGATCTGTGCAACCGCTTCGTGCATGACGCCAAGTAAGACTTTCTTCTGCCCGCCATGGCTGGTCATTCTGCCCAACGCGCTGAGAATCTTGGATCGGCTCGAGTTCCTTCCAGCCGCGTCTTCGGATGCGCATGCTGCATGCACCAACTCCACCAGTTGTAGCGCAGCGCTACGGCCCGCGCCCCGAGCGCACGGCGTTCGATCGTGTGCGTGCTTTAGCCACCCAGCCCCAGTGATTTTTGATATCGTCAAACCCGCGGATTTGGCAGTTTCGGCAATCGGCAAGGTCGCGGTCAAGCCGCCCGATGTTTTGCAGCTCGTACTGTGCGTCGCACACCAGCACGGCCTCCCAGCTTTTGACGAGTTCTTCTCATCGATGACGTGCAGCTCGCCCTGTACCGCGTCTTTGCCCCCGCCACGCCCGCAGCGGTTGACCTAACCCTTTGCGTCACTCTGAACCTCGACAACGTCAAATGCGTCTCGCCTCCGCGCCCCACCAACGGTCGGCTGGTCGGCTTCAACTATCTTGGCCAGCGTGTTGCCTCAGAAATTAATGTTACCGAGCGGTGAAGGTCGTTGGTCCCGTTTACTTGCGATTTATTCGTAGCTTCTCTCTGCCGCTCGAACACCCTGCGCGCAGGCTATTCATGTTCAACAGTCTCGGTGCTGGCTTTGCGCAGGCTGCCCAGAACCATCTCCTTTGCTCGCTCTGAACGCCACTCCCCAACGCGGCGTTGAAGTGTTCGAAGCTGTGCCTTGCTTCCATAGACTTCAGGCGTCATCGCTGCCAGTCGGTCCATCAATTCATTGGCGCTGGC
>JBBRGA010000041.1:0-23653 GCA_038241115.1 Burkholderiales bacterium
ATGCCGCCGATGCCGGTATCGGTGCGCGTCGTCAAGCAAGACACCGTGCCGGTGCTGGTGAATGTCGTGGGCCAGGCCGAGGGCAGCAAGGACGTCGAGGTGCGGGCACGCATCACCGGCCTGATACAGCAGCAGCGCTACACCGAGGGCGACCGTGTCAAGGCCGGCGCGCCGCTGTTCACCATTGAACGTGCGCCCTTCGACAACGCGCTGGCCAGCGCCAAGGCCGCGCTCGCGCAGGAGCAGGCGCGCCTTGAGCAGACGCAGCGCGAGGTCAAGCGACTCAAGCCGCTGGCCGACATGCAGGCCATCGCGCAACGCGAAGCGGACGACGCCGCCACGGCGCAGCGCACGGCTGAAGCGGCCGTGGCCGCCGCACTGGCCCGCGTGCGGGACGCCGAGCTGAACTTGTCGTACACCACGGTGACGGCGCCCATTTCCGGCCTCAGCGGTCGCGCTGAAAAATCGCTCGGTAGCCTCGTCAGCGCCAGCGACGGCCTGCTGACAAAGGTGGTGCAGACCGACCCCATCTGGGTGCGTTTTTCGTTCAGCGAAAGCGAGATGGCGCAGTTGCAGGCCGGCAAGGCCGCGGGCGCTGCCGCTGTGAAGCTGCTCAACGCGGACGGCACGCCGCTGGGGACGAACGGCGTCAGCGGCAAGTTGAATTTCACCGGCAGCAGCGTCGACGCCAGGCTGGGCACGGTGCAGCTGCGGGCCAGTTTTGCCAACCCCGATTTGAATGTGCTGCCCGGGCAATTCGTGAAGGCACAGGTGCAAGTGGCCACGCAGCGCGCCTGGCTGGTGCCGCAGGCGGCGGTGGCGTCCAGCGAACAGGGAAAAACGGTTTGGACCATCCGGGACGGCAAAGCCACGCCCACACCCGTGGAGGTGGGCGGCTGGGTGGGCCGCGACTGGGCGGTGTTGAAAGGCCTGAAGGATGGCGATCAGGTCATCACCGACAACCTCATCAAGATGCGCCCCGGCGCGGCGGTGAAGGTCAAGGAGGCAGGCGCGGGCGCGGGTGCGCCACCCGGAGCGACTTCCGCTTCCGCTTCCGCTTCCGCTTCGGCTTCGGCACTGTCTGCGGTGTCAGCTTCCGCGCCTGTAGCTTCCGCGCCTGCCTCGGCTGCAACGCGTTGAAAGCCGCCGCATGAACTCACGCTTCTTCATCGAACGGCCCATCTTCGCGGCCGTGCTGTCGATCATCGTTGTCCTGGCGGGGCTGGTGGCGCTGAAGATATTGCCCATTGCGCAGTACCCGGAAATTGCGCCGCCCACGGTCACCATCACCGCCACCTACCCCGGCGCTTCGGCCGACACGCTGGCCAAGACGGTGGCCGCACCCATCGAGGAACAGCTCTCGGGGGTGGAGAACCTGCTGTACTTCCAGAGCAGTTCCTCGAGCAACGGCGTGTCCACCATCACCGCCACCTTCGATGTCGGCACCGACACCGACAAAGCCACCTTCAACATCAACAACCGCGTGCAACTGGCCACTCCGCGGCTGCCCGACGAAGTGCGCCGCAACGGCGTGGTGGTGGCCAAGCGCAGCCTGAACTTCTTGCTGGTGGTGGCGCTGAACTCGCCCAAGGGCACGCACGATTCGCTGTTCCTCAGCAACTACGCCACGCAAAACGTGCTGGACGAGTTGAAGCGCGTGCCGGGTGCCGGCGACGTGACCATCTTCGGCGCGCGCGACTACTCGATGCGCCTGTGGCTGCAGCCCGACAAGATGGCGCGCCTGGGCGTCACCACGGGCGATATCAACGCCGCCGTGGTCGCGCAAAACGCGCAGTTCGCGGCCGGCAAGATCGGCGCCGACCCCGCGCCGCCGGGCCAGCAACTGGTCTACACCGTCACCGCCCGTGGCCGGCTGGTGGAGGCGGAAGACTTCGGCAACATCATTTTGCGCAGCGGCGCGGCCGGCGGCTCAGGCGGCGTGCTGCGCTTGAAAGACGTGGCGCGCATCGAGCTGGGCGCGCAGAGCTACGACGCCAGCAACGCGGTAAACGGGCAGCCGGCCATTGCGCTGGCGGTGTTTTTGCAGTCGGGTGCCAATGCGCTGGACGTGGGCGCCGCGGTCAAAAAACGCATCGCCGAACTCAAGCGTGACCGCTTCCCGGAGGATGTGGATTACCTGCTGCCCTACGACACCACGCGCTTCGTGTCGGCGTCGATCAAAGAGGTGATCAAAACCATCATCGAGGCGGCGATCATCGTCGTGCTGGTGGTGTTTGTGTTTTTGCAAAGCTGGCGTGCCACGCTGATCCCGATGCTGGCCGTGCCGGTGTCGCTGATCGGCACTTTCGCCGGGCTGTGGCTGATGGGTTTTTCGATCAACACGCTGACGCTGTTCGCCATGGTGCTGGCCATCGGCATCGTGGTCGATGACGCCATCGTCGTGCTGGAAAACGTCGAGCGCCTGATGCGCGAAGAGCACATGGACGCCACCTCGGCATCCATCGAGGCGATGCGCGAGGTCTCGGGCGCGGTGGTCGGCATCGTGCTGGTGCTGTGCGCGGTGTTCATCCCGGTGGCCTTTTTGGGTGGCCTGGCCGGCACGCTGTACCGGCAGTTCGCGGTGACGGTGACGATCGCCGTGGTCATCTCCGGCGTGGTGGCGTTGACGCTCACGCCCGCCCTGTGCGCGCTGCTGCTCAAGCACGAGCACAGCAGCCTGTCGGTAAAGCTGTTCAAGCCGTTCAACCGCGGCTTTGGCTGGTTGACCGACCGCTATGTGGGCGCAGTGGGCCTGGGCTTGAAACACCGCCTGTTGGCGCTGCTGGCCTTCGCCGCACTTCTTGCCGCCGCGGTGTTTTTGTTCATTCGGGTGCCGGGCAGTTTTGTGCCGGCAGAAGATCAGGGCTACATCATCGGCGTGGCGGCGTTGCCCGACGGCGCCACGCTGGAACGCACCGCCAAGACCACCGAGACTTTGCGCCAAATGATGAAGGGCAATGCCGCGGTCGAAAACTTCTTCGCCATCAACGGCTTCGACTTGATTGGCGGCGGCACCAAGGCCAACGCGGCCACCATCTTCATGCCGATGAAGCCGTGGGACGAGCGCACGCAAAGCAGCCAGGCGCTGGCCGGTGAAGTCAGCGGCAAGGGCTTCGGCCTGTCAGACGGCATCGCCTTCGCGTTCAACCCGCCCGCCATCCTGGGCCTGGGCGCGGCCGGCGGTTTTGAGTTTTATGTGCAAGCGCGCCTCGACTCCGACACCGGCCGGCTTTCAGAGGTCACCAACGACTTCCTGAACGTGCTGCGTGCCCGCAAGGAACTTGGCGGCCTGCAAACCTTCTTCCGCCCCACGGTGCCGCAATTGCGGGTGGAAGTGGACAAAGAGAAAGCACTGGCCCTGGGCGTGGCCACCACCGACGTGTTTGCGGCGCTGCAAGCGCAAATGGGTTCGCTGTACGTGAACGACTTCAACAAAAGCGGCCGCACCTACCGCGTGACGATGCAGGCCGACGCAAAGTTCCGCGCCAACCCCGACGACATCGGCGCCATCCATGTGCGCAGCGCCACCACCAGTGCCATGGTGCCGCTGAAGGCCATGATCACCGTCAGCAGCGTGATCGGACCGGAGCAAGTAGAGCGCTACAACAGCTACGTGGCGGCCAAGATTCTGGGCAGCGCCAAACCCGGCTTCAGTTCGGGCGAGGCGATCAAGGCGGTGGAAGAAGCCGCGCGGCTCAGCCTGCCGCCGGGCTACGACATCGAATGGACCGCGCAGGCGTTTCAAGAAAAGCGCACCGGCAACGCCAGCGTGTTCGCGTTTGGCTTCGCGATGATCATGGTGTATCTGATTTTGGCGGCGTTGTACGAGCGCTGGGGCGTGCCGCTGGCGGTGCTGCTGGCGGTGCCGTTTGCCCTGACGGGGGCGCTGCTGTTCGTGTTTTTGCGCGGCATGCAAAACGACATCTACTTTCAGATCGGCTTGGTGGTGCTGATTGGCCTGGCGGCGAAAAACGCGATTCTGATTGCCGAATTTGCGATGCAAGGCATGGAGCAAGGCAAGAGCGCGGCCGAGGCTGCGGCTGAAGCGGCGAGGCTGCGCTTTCGACCCATCGTGATGACGTCGCTGGCGTTTGTGCTGGGCGTGGTTCCACTGGTGATTGCCACGGGCGCAGGCGCTGCGGCACGGCAAAGCATGGGCACGGGCGTGTTCGGCGGCATGCTGGTGGCCACCTTCGTGGCGCCGATTTTTGTGCCGCTGTTCTTCGCGCTGCTGGCGCGCAAGCCGAGGCCGAAACATTCGCGGGGGCCTGATGCTGGCCCCGCTGGCCACGGCGGTCAAGGCAGAAACACGGACACCGGCGTCTGAGCATGGACTTCATTCACATCAAGCGAACCTCGCATTCAGCCGCGCTTTTCACCGCGCTGGCGGCAACCCTTGCAACAACCGGCTGCACGACGGTCGGCCCTGACTATTCAAGACCCGCCTTGACGCTGCCCGCGCAGTTTCCCGACCCAGCGCCGGCTTCGGCGTCGGCTTCGGCTGGCACCACCATTGCGTCGGACTGGTGGACGCTGTACCGCGAAAGCGAACTCACGCGACTGGTCGAGCAGGCGCTGGCCGCGAACGCCGACATCGCGCAGGCGGTGGCCCGCGTCGAGCAAGCCCAAGGCCAATTGCGCGAAGCCGGCGGCGCGCTGGTGCCGACGGTGAACGCAGGCGCCAATGCCGGACGCGCGCAGATCGGCGCATCGGTGCCGAGCAACGGCAGCGGCCGCACCCTCACCGGCAACGACCTGAAGCTGTCACTGTCCACCTCGTTCGAGATCGACTTCTGGGGCAAGCTGGCCCGAGCCAATGAGGCCGCCCGAGCGCAGTTGCTGGCCGGCAATGCGGCGCGCGACACGGTGCGCCTGACGGTGGCCGGCAACGTGGCGCAGGCCTGGTTTGCGCTGCGTTCTCTGGACGCGCAAATGGCTGCTACGCGCAGCACGCTGGCGTCGCGCGAAAACAGCGCCCGGCTGATCGGCCTGCGCTTGAACGCGGGCACGGGTTCACGGCTGGACAGCGAGCAAGCCGAAATTTTGCGAGCCGATGCCGCGCTGCAACTGCGCGAACTGCAACGCCAACGCGCGTTGGCGCAGACGCTGCTGGGCGTGCTGACCGGCAACCCTTCGCTGACGTTGGCGGACAGCGCACCGGTCTGGGCGTCTGTCAGCACTTCTGTCAGCACTTCCGGCAGCGCGTCAGCAAGTGCATCAGCGATCACATCAACAAACGCATCCACAAGCGCATCCACAAGCGCATCAAGCATCGCGTCGACCAGCGGATTGCCGCCGGTGCCTCCCTCACCGCAAGCCGGTTTGCCGTCAGATTTGCTGCAGCGCCGACCCGACATCCGCCGCGCTGAAGGCTTGCTGATTTCAAGCAACGCGCAACTCGGAGTGGCCCGCGCTGCGATGTTCCCGTCGCTGTCGCTGACCGGCGCTTTGGGCGCCGAAAGTTCGGCGCTGAGCACGTTGCTGAAAACGCCAGCGCATTTTTGGTCGCTGGGCTTCGGCTTGACCGCACCCATTTTTGATGGAGGGCGCAACGCGGCGCGTGTGGACCAGGCAGACGGTCGGCGGCGCGAGGCGGTGGCCGCGTATCAGTCGGCCGTGGCCAGCGCATTCAAAGAAGTGGCAGACGCGCTTTCCAACAGCCGCACCGCGCGTGAGTCGCAGGCCGACACCGAACGCCGAGCCACTGCCAGTGAGACCGCCGAGCGGCTGGCCAAAGCGCGCTTCGATGCGGGCTATTCCGGCTATTTAGAACTGCTCGACGCGCAGCGCACCGCCACTGCGGCCAAGCTCGACGTCGTGCGCAACCGCCAAGCGCAGTTGAGCGCCAGCGTCGACTTGTTCAGGGCACTCGGCGGCGGCTGGGTCGACGCCGAATCCCAGCGCTGAGCGGCGGCTGGTCCTACGCCACAACCCCCGAGCCGCCTCCCCCATTCAGCCCGAGCCGCCTCCCCCGTTCATCCTGAGGTATCGAAGGACGCGTCTGGCGCAACCTGAAAAGTGCTTCGATACCTCAGCACGAACGGTGAATATTTCATCAGGACGTAACCCGCATTGATGCACGCTGAAACCCGCCCCGTTCACCCTGAAACGCCTCCCCCATTCACCCTGCAACGCCTCCCCCATTCACCCAGAGCCGCCTCCCCCGTTCATCCTGAGGTATCGAAGGACGCGTCTGGCGAAACATTAAAAATGCTTCGACACCTCAGCACGAACGGTGGCGCGCTACCCGCGCGGCGCTGGCGGTTTGGTACGTCGGACAAAACGGGATGAATACCGACGCTTGATCAGATTGAAGCAATCGGCGGCGGCTGGTCCGCCGCCAAACTCACTTGCCAAACTCACTTGCCAAACTCACGCGCTAAATTCATGTGCCAAGCGCTGGCAGCAGCGCGCGCACCTGCGCGGCGAAGCGGTTGACTTCGATGGGTTTGGAGATGTAGCTGCTGCATCCGGCGGCGCGCATCTTTTCTTCATCACCTCGCATGGCAAAGGCAGTGAAGGCCACGATCACGATGTGTCGGGTTGAAGGCTCGGCTTTGATTTGCCGCGTCAAGTCCAGACCGTCGACACCGGGAAGCTGAATGTCCATCAGGATCAGCTGAGGCTGAAACGTCGCCACCTTTTGAGCCGCCTCGAAGGCGTCGACGGCCGACTCGATCTCAAAACCATCTGCACTCAGCACCGCGTGCGCCAGCGTCACGTTCAAGGCGTTGTCATCGACGATGAGCACCCGGGGCGCGTTCAAAGCGGCCTTCCGCCATCAGCAAGCGTCACAGGCAGGGCCGAAGCGCGAACCCGCTCCAGCACGTCTTCCAGGGCGCCGCCGCCTTTCATCAAGATGGCCTGCGCTGAACGGGCCAGCAGCGCGTACTCCTCGTCGGTCAGCAACAGGCTGGTCCAAATAAACACCGGCACATCTCGCCACGCTGGCAGCCGCCGCAGCGCATCCAGCACCTGGAAGCCGTCGAACCCCGGCATCATCAAATCGAGAATGATGGCGTCCGGGCGAAGCTGCTCGATGTCGCGCAGCGCATCGCGCCCGTCTTGCACACAGACGGCCTCGATGCCTATGCTTTTGAGCGTGGCTCGCATCAGGTCGAGTGCGGTGGGATCGTCGTCGATGACCAGCACGTTGGCGCGCCCTGACGCCTTCAACTTGAACGGTGACATCGCCAGCAAGATCTCGTCGCTGCGTATCGGTTTGCACAGCACGTTGGCGATAGCAAAGCTCGCCGAGTTTTCGTCCGCTGGCATCGACACACCCACCACTGGCGTGGCGTGGCTCGCGCCGTGGCTGCGAATGTCAGCCAGCAAGTCGAGGCCGCGCTGGTTGGGCAAGCTCAGGTCCAGCGTCAGCGCGGTGTAGCGAATGTCACGAGCCTGGCTCAGCGCTGCGTCGCCGTCGCCGGTTGCGTCCACCGCAAAACCCGCCTCGGCAAAGGCATCCACCAGCCGAGCTTGATCTTGCAGGTTGTCTTCGATGACCAAGACACGATCGGCCGGTGTTGCGGCCTCCGATTTCAGTTCCGCCTCGCCACTGTCCAGAGAATCAGCGCGACCTGCATCAGTGCCGTGCACCCGGTTCAGCACGATGTAGAACACGCTGCCCACGCCCAAGGTGCTGCGCACGCCTACGCTGCCGCCCTGCGCTTCGACCAGCCGCCGTGTCAGCGCCAGACCCAGGCCGGTGCCTTGGTGCTGTTTGGTGTATCCGGCGTCGAGTTGCTGGAACTCGGTGAAGAGGCGCGACAGGTCGGCTGCAGCAATGCCAATGCCGGTGTCCTCGACCTCGATGCGAACGTGATGCGGGCCTTGCGCAAATGCCCGGACGGTCACCTTGCCGCCATCGGCGGTGAATTTGATGGCATTGGAGAGGTAGTTGTAGAGCACCTGCTTCAACCGCGACGGGTCGAGAGACAACGATGCAACATCGGTGTCGATGACGGTGCTGACTGCAATGTTCTTGCGCTGCATCGACGTCTGCAGGATGGCCTTCACTTCGTCCAGCAGCGCTGGCAAGTCGATGGCCTGCGGGTAAAAGTCAAACTTGCCCGCCTCGACCTTGGACAAATCGAGCACGTCGTTGATCAACTGCAGCAGGTGGCGCCCGCTGGTGCCGATGTGGCCCAAAAAGTCTTGGTGCTTTGGAGAATCGGGCTTGACGAAACCCGATTGCAGCAAATCTGCAAAACCGATCACGGCGTTCAACGGTGTGCGCAACTCGTGCGACATGTTGGCCAGGAACTGGCTCTTCAACCGGTTGGCCTCTTGAATCTGGTGGTTCTCTGCCTCTAGCCGCTGCGCCTTCAAACGCGCATCTTCGGCTTGGCGCTGTTCGGTAATGTCTCGGACCATGCCCAGCATGCGGGTCGGTTGACCGGCGGCGTCGAATTCAAATCGGCCGCTGCCCGCGACCCATGAAATCGTGCCGTCGGGCCGAACCACTCGGTAGTCGTGCTGGAACAGGTCTTTCGACGCGATGGAAACCGCAATCTGTGCCGCGATTCCAGCGGTGTCGTCGGGATGCACCCTCCGCGCAAATGCGGCGTAGCTGCCGTCGAACTCGCCCTGCGCATACCCCCAAAGCGCTTCGTGTCGTCGCGACCAAGTGATCCAGTTGCTGGTCATGTCCCAATCGAATGTGCCCATCTCAGCCGATTCGATGGCCAATCGTGAACGTTCCTCGCTTTCGCGCAGGGCTGCTGCGTCTTGCTTCTGGCGTGAGATGTCGCGGGCGATTTTTGAGGCGCCAATCAACTGCCCATGGCTGTCGCGGATCGGCGAAATGCTCACCGAAACATCAATCAAGGCTCCGTCTTTGGTGAGCCGCTGAGTGTCAAAGGCGGCCACCCGCTCACCGTGATTCAGCTGCGCCAGCACGCGAACCTCTTCTTCATGCCGCTCGGCCGGAATCAGCACATACACCGACTGCCCAATGGCCTGATCGGCGCGGTAGCCAAACATAGCCTCGGCGGCTCGGTTCCAGGTGGTGATCTGGCCGTCAAGGGTCTTGCTGATGATGGCGTCACTGGAATACTCGACCACCGCAGCGAGCCGCGCCGACTCGGCCTCGGCACGCAGTGTTTGCGTCATGTCACGTATCACGATAGCGATGCCACGCACCGTGCCGTCGTCCTCGCGCGTCAGCGCCGCCTGTACTTCCACGGCAGTGCGGCGGCCGTCCCGAGCAATGGCGACTGTCTGAACGACGGTGTCGACGGTTAAGCCTTGTTCGATCACCACGTCCACGGGGTTCCTGGTCTTGTAGACGAGCGGGCGACCTTCACGCTCGAATACCGACCAGTAATTCTGGCCTTGGTCCTGCGCCTGTGACCAGCCGGTGATGTGCTCGGCAACGCCGTTCATGCGGGTGACGCGGCCTTCGTTGTCTGTCGCAATGAAGCCCGCCCCAATGCTGGCCAGCGTCACGGCCAGGTTTTGCTGAATTTCGCCCAAGTTGTCTTCGGCCCGGCGACGTCGCTTCACCTCTGCTTCAAGCGAGGCGATGACCGCCTGCAGCTCGCCCACCGACGGCACCTTCAAGGCCCTGGGTATCAGCGGCCACAGCGCGAAGGCTGTCACCAACGAGATGCCAGCGGTCACCGCCTTGCTGAGCGCTTGCAGTCCGTAATCGGGATTCCAGATGGTCCACGCATCCATCATGTGGGTGGTGCTGCAGGCCAGGATGAAAGCGCTGAACAGCCACGCCACCCCGCGGTTCGACGGGTCGCTGCGCTGGCGCATGAAGCTGATGATGGCGATGGGAATCGACAGGTAGGCCGCCGCGATGATCAGGTCCGACAGCACCATGGTCCACAGCACGCCCGGTGTCCAGGTGAAGCAGTAGCCGTGCGGCAAGAAGCCGTTGCGGCCAAAAAACGCAGTGAGAGCGTCCATCGATCCTCCTTGAGGAAGCTAAAAAAACGGCGCTGCGCCAGCACAAAAAACAGCGTAGGAGACGGGGGCTGGACGGGAGACAGTAGCGTACCTAACCCAGCGGGAAACCATAGCAGTTCTGATTGACAGCACTCTTTCAAACGAACTTGTTTTTTGGCAAATACAGCGCGAAAACTCCCCGGCTTTTGTGCGCAGTTGCCTATCCGACGCCAGCCGCTGAGCGCAACGTGGCGATCATCGACGCTGGATCAAGCGGCTTGGTCAACAGCTGCACTTCCGCCGGCATTTCTCCCAGCGCCAAAAGCTCTTGCGGTGAACTTGCGGACACCGCGATCAGCGTCTGCGGCCGCATGAATTCGTTGGCCATCATTTGCCGCACCATCTCAAAGCCGTCCATGTGGGGCATGTGGATGTCGGTGATGACGATGTCGGGTTTGAATTTGCCGATCAGCGCCAGCGCCTGAAAGCCGTTTTCTGCCACCTCGACGCGCGCGTCGGGCAGCGCTTGGCGAACCAGGGCAAACATCAACTCGCGGCTGGCCGCGTCGTCGTCCACCACGACGACGCACACAGACGCGGGCGCTTTCGCTTCGGCAATTGAAGCGGCACCGGCCGCGAGACTTGAATCGGGTTGAGGTCGCGGTTCGACATTCGATTCCGCCACCGCACCGATCTGCACTTCCTGCGACTTGAACAATTGCTCGGCGCTGTCGGCGTCAATGCGCCGATGGCCTCCCAGCGTTTTCCACGCCTTCAAATGCCCCGCATCCACCCACCTTTGCACGGTCTGAAGCGACACGCCGAGTCGTTTGGCAACGTCGATGGTGGTGTAAGCGCGGAGGTTGTTTTGCGGCATGGGCTGGAGTCTGAAACGCTGGATAAAAATGAGGTTGGATTTTGTATCGTTTGTGAACTTTTGCACGCTTCGTTCATGGGAATAACAAGCGCCGCGAAATTAGCGTATTGGATGTTTTGATCGAATTAAAGAAATTGCACAGCCGCTCCGATAAGGCTGCATGCAACTCGCTTCGATCGGACTTCCCATGCAAGTTGTCACAGCGCACCACCCGTCGGCAGCATCGGTTCTCGCCGTACATGCACTTGAAGTCCTCGACACCGCGCCCGAACCCGTCTTCGATGCGCTGGCACAAGCCGCTGCTCGCGCCTGCGGAGTTCCCATCGCGCTGATCAGCCTGCTCGACACCGATCGGCAATGGTTCAAGGCTGCTGTCGGGCTGCCCGGCATGGCAGAAACACCGCGAGAACATGCGTTTTGCGCACACGCGGTGCTTGGCGACTCGCTGTTCGAGGTGAATGACGCGCTTTTGGACCCGCGCTTTGCCCACAACCCGCTGGTCACCGGCCATCCGCACATCCGCTTTTATGCCGGCATGCCGGTTTGCCTGTCTGACGGCGAACGCGTCGGAGCCATCTGCGTGATCGATCACCAGCCGCGAACGCTCCCGCATGAAGCGCGCCAAATACTGACCCATTTGGCCGCCGCGGTGGCCAGCGCGCTGGAAAGCCGGCGCGACGCGCGCACCGCGCTGCGGGCCGAGGCGGCGGCGGCGCACGCCGTCACCGAATTGGCGGTTCATCAAGAACGGCTTCGAGTCACTTTGCAGTCTGTCGGCGACGCCGTCTTGACCACCGATCCGCATGGCAACGTCGATTCACTGAACCAGGCGGCCGAGTTGTTGACGGGCTGGAGCCATGCGCAGGCAATCGGTCAGCCGCTGTCGAAGATTGCGCAACTCCCTGACGACACCAAACTTCCCACGCTGCTGCGATCGCGCAGCGGCACCGAGCACACGGTCGAGGTTTCGCGCACCGCCATACCAGGCAAAGCCGGCGTGTCGATGGGGTCGGTATGGGTGTTGCGCGACATCACCGCGCAGCGCCAACTGTCGGCCGAAGTGAGCTTTCGGGCCACCCACGACGCGCTCACCGGGCTGATCAACCGCGCTGAATTCGAAACGCAACTCGACGCGCTTCTGCTGGAGGCACGCCGCGACAGCAGCGAACATTCCGTGTTGTTCGTGGATCTCGACGACTTCAAATTGGTCAACGATGCCGGCGGCCACACCGCCGGCGATCAAGCCCTTCAAGACGTCGGCAAACTGCTGTCAGCCAGTGTGCGCACCAGAGACAGCGTGGCCAGGCTGGACGGCGACAACTTCGCCGTCATCCTCAGGCGCTGCCCAGCCGCGCAGGCGGCAAAGGTGGCCAATAAGATCTGCGAGCAACTCGACGCGACGCGCTTCGCGCACGGCGAGCGGCGTTTTCGCATCGGCACCAGCATCGGCACGGTTCCTGTCGATTCGCGCTGGAACGCCATCGACGCGGTCATTCAAGCGGGCGAATCGGCCTGTCGAACAGCCACCGAGGCGGGTGGCAACCGCGTGCACGCCTGGTGCGACAGCGACAGGGCCATCCAGACTCGCCAAGGCGAAATGCAGTGGGCCACGCGCATCGAGCAGGCCCTGGACGAAAACCGATTCGTGCTGTTTGCGCAGCGCATCACACCGCTCGTGCAAACGGGCCAAGGTGTGCACGCCGAGGTGCTGCTGCGCATGGTCGAGCGCGACGGAACGCTGGTGCCACCGGGTCTGTTTCTGCCTGCAGCCGAACGCTACCGGTTGGCGCAGCGGGTCGACCGCTGGGTGCTGAGCCGTGCAATTGCGTGGCTGGCGGCTTGCCCCGCGTCGCACCGGGTCGACACCCTGAGCGTGAATCTTTCGGGCAACTCGGTCGGCGACCGCATCTTTCACCGCTGGGCCATCGATGCACTCACCGCCGCCGGTGCCGACATGTGCAGCAAGTTGTGCCTCGAGATCACCGAAACCGCTGCCGTGACCCACATGACTGATGCGACCGCATTCGTGCGGCTCGTGCGCGCCGCGGGTGTGCGCGTGGCACTCGACGACTTCGGCGCGGGCGCGGCGTCGTTCGGCTACCTCAAGGCTTTGCCGGTGGACTATTTGAAGATCGACGGTCAGTTTGTGCGCACGCTGCTGACCGATCCGCTGGACGACGTCACGGTGCGCTGCTTCGTGGACGTGGCTCGCGTCATGGGCTTGAAAACCGTGGCCGAATTTGTAGACCAACCTGCGGTTTTGGTCAGGTTGCAGGAGATTGGCGTCGATTACGCGCAGGGCTTCTTGCTGCACCGGCCCGCACCCATCGACGCTTTGTTTTCCTCGCCCGAAGTGCTCTGCACTCCTGCCTTCACCGCCTGATCTCCACCACAACCTGCGCACCATCATGAAACTGAACAGCATAAAAATCGGCCACCGCATCGCGTTTGGCTTCAGCGCCTTGATTTCCCTGATGGTGGTGACGGTCGTCGTCAACGCGCAGCGGCTGGAAGCGCTGGACACAGACAGCAAGGCACTTCTCAGCCTGCAGCGCCGCGCACAAAACGCGCAAGACTGGGTCGGCCTGGTTCGCCTGAATGCCAGCCGCGCGTTGGCGACCGCCATCAGCAACGGCAACCCGGCATTGACGGCCTACAACACACCGCGCATGGCGGCCACCAGCGAGAAGATTTCCGAGCTGCAAAAACAGCTCACCGAGTCGGTCGACTCTGACAACGGCAAGGCGCTGCTCGCAGCAACCGGCGAGAAGCGCAAGGTCTACGTCGCCATCCGCGCCGACGTGATGGCAAAAATCAAGGCCGGCGACACCGCGGCGGCTCAGGCGTTGATTGACCAGCAAATGATTGCTGCGGCCAGCGCTTATGAGACCTCGATCGAAGCCTTGGCGCGCTTCCAGGAGCAACGGGTTCAGCTCGGTATGGAGAAGCTGAGCCACGACGTGACCCAGGCCCAGTGGTTGCAAGCCGGCATTCTGGGCAGCGGTCTGCTGTTGGCGGTTGGCTTGGTGCTGGTCATCACGCGCTCGGTGACGCAGCCTTTGGCGCGCACGGTGGAGGCCACCAAACGCATCGCCACCGGCGACCTCAGCGAGCCGGTGATCGTGGAAGGCAGCGACGAAATGGCCGCCATGCAGCGCGCGCTGCTGGACATGCAGGAGTCACTGCGAAGCCTGGTGAGCGACCTGCAGTCGGGCAGCGAAAGCATAGGCACCGCCAGCGCGCAAATTGCCACCGGCAACCTCGACCTGTCGCAGCGCACCGAGCACACCGCCAGCAACTTGCAACAAGCGGCCAGCAGCTTGGGAGAACTGACCGGAACCGTCAGCCAGACGGCCGAGAGCGCGCGCACAGCCAATCAGTTGGCCGAGGCCGCGAAGAAGTCTGCGGCGCGCGGCGGCCATGTCGTGGCGCAGGTGGTCACGACGATGCAGGCCATCAACAGCTCCAGCCACAAGATCGCCGACATCATCAGCACCATCGACGGCATTGCCTTCCAGACCAACATCCTGGCGCTGAACGCTGCGGTCGAGGCCGCGCGTGCTGGCGAAAACGGACGCGGCTTCGCGGTGGTGGCCAGCGAAGTGCGCAGCCTGGCGCAGCGCAGCGCCGCAGCAGCGCGCGAAATCAAAAACCTGATCCAGAACAGCGTGGAAAAAGTCGACGCCGGTGCCGCCTTGGTGCACGACGCTGGCACGGCGATGGACGAAATCATCGGCGGCGTGCAGCGCGTCACCGACATGATTGGCGCGATCAGCGCCGCCACCAACGGACAGAGCAGCGGCCTGCATCAAGTCAACGAAGCCGTTGCCGGGCTCGACCAGATGACACAGCAAAACGCCGCGTTGGTTGAGCAAAGTGCAGCCGCCGCAGAAAGCCTGCGCGCACAGGCACAGCGCATGTCGGTCACGGTGGCGGGCTTTCGAGTGGGGCCAGTGGATGCGTCTGGGTCCAGGTCGCTGCATTGAATGGCCATGCCCCGGCATGCGCAGGCGGCTTAGGAGCACACCGTTTGCCTGCCCAGTGCGCGGCACAGTTCAGCGCTGACCGCCAGCCCGGGCGGCAACCGCGGCCACCGGCGCGTGCGCCGGTTCCTTATTGAGCGGCTGCGGCTTTGGGCTCCGGAAAATCAGCCGCTCTGGCCACCGCCTCGCCCGCCGCGAAGTCCTGGCGCAAATGCTCGAGCCTGGACATCGCACCCTCGAAGGCGTCGTTGCCCAGCAGCAGGTGGTGCGGCGGGTGGCCTGAAGCCACCGCAGCCACGATGGACTTGGCGGCGCGCACCGGATCGCCCGGTTGCTTGCCAGAGGCCGCACGCACGGCGGCGCGCACGCTGCCCGCAGTGTTCGCGTAGTCGTCGATCTGCTGCTTGCTCTCATTGGCAGATCGACCTGCCCAGTCGGTGCGAAAGCCGCTGGGCTCCACCACCATCACCTTGATGCCCAGCGCCTCGACCTCCATCCGCAGCGCGGCAGACAAGCCTTCCACCGCAAACTTGGACGCGTTGTAGTAGCCCATGGCCGGGAACCCGCGCAGCCCGGCCAGCGACGACAGGTTGACGATGCAGCCGGAACGACGTTTGCGCATGCCGGGCAGCACCGCCCAAAGCATGCGGCCGGTTCCGAACACGTTGACATCGAACATCTTGCGCACCTCGTCCTCTTCGCTTTCTTCCACCGCGGCGAAGTAGCCGATGCCGGCGTTGTTGACCAGCACGTCGATGCGCCCGAAGCGCGCCTCGGCGGCTTTCACCGCAGCAGCGGCTTCATTGGCCAAGGTGACGTCGAGCTTGAGCACCAGCACTTGGTCGGTGGCGCCGTAGCTCTGCAGCTTGGACGGATCGCGCGCGGTGATGACGGTGCGGTAGCCGTGCTCGATGGCCTGTTTGGCCAGCTCGAGGCCAAAGCCGGTTGAGCAGCCAGTGATGAACCAGACGGGCGGCTGGGTTTGAAGAGATTTGCTCAGCGCCTGGTTGAGAGACTTGCTGATGGGTGTGTTCATTGCAATTCCTTGGTATCGGACTCAGGACAGAGGAATCTTGATGCTCGCGCTCTCTCTGGTCTGTTCGATGGCGTACCGAGCGGCACAAAACGCTCAACTTTCGTTCGGCCGTTGACCGTTTGTCGTCAGATGTCAGGCCGTGCGTGCTCTAGCGCACCGACGGCGCTGCCTGCAGACCGCTAACTTTGGCGTCACCTCAAGCAGCGGGCGTCACATGAACAACAACCTCAAGAAGCTCCACGACAATGGCCAAAGCCTTTGGCTGGACAACATCAGCCGCGAGTTGCTGAGCAGCGGCACGTTGGCGCGTTACATCTCCGAGTGCTCGATCACCGGGCTGACGTCGAATCCGACGATCTTCGAGCAGGCGTTCCAACACGGCAATTGCTACGACGACGACATCGGCGCATTGGCGCTGCGCGGCGAGCCGCCTGAAGAAATATTTTTCAACTTGGCGCTGCAAGACCTGACGGCAGCAGCCGACCTGTTCCGCCCCATTTTTGACGCCAGCGACGGCGTCGACGGCTGGGTGTCGCTGGAGGTGTCGCCGCTGCTGGCCGACAACGCCGCGCACACCATTCGGGCTGCTGCGGCCTTGTTTGACCGGGCCGATCGGCGGAACCTGTTCATCAAGATTCCGGGCACACCGGCCGGCGTCGAGGCGATTGAAGAATCGATTTTCAACGGTGTACCGGTGAACGTGACTCTGCTTTTTTCACGCGAGCACTACGTCGCCGCGGCGCACGCCTACATGCGCGGCATCGAACGCCGGCTGGAGGCGGGGCTCGATCCCAAGGTGGCGTCGGTTGCGTCGATGTTCGTCAGCCGCTGGGATGTGGCGGTGAAGCAGGAAATCGCGCCAGCCTTGCAAAACCGCTTGGGCGTGGCCATCGCCATGCTCACCTACAAAGCCTGGCGCGAGCTGCTGGCCAGCAAGCGCTGGCAGCAACTGGCCCGTGCGGGTGCGCAGCCCCAGCGACTGCTGTGGGCCAGCACTGGCACCAAAGACCCACAGGCGCGCGACACGCTCTACGTCGAGGCCTTGGCGGCCCCCGACACCATCAACACCCTCCCTGAGAAAACCTTGGCCGCTTACGCGGTGCACGGCCAGTTGGGTGAGGCGCTGCCGTTCGACGGTGGTCACGCTGACGCGGTGCTCGAAGAGTTCAGACGCGAAGGCGTGGACGACGAGGCGCTGGCCGCGCAGCTGCAACGCGACGGCGCCGACGCCTTTGCGAAGTCGTGGCATGCGTTGCTGCTGCGGCTGTCGCACAAGACCGATCAGCTCATGGCATAGCGGCTCGGGCAGGCAACGCAGGCATCAAGCATCTGGCATCTGGCATCTGGCAGCAGTGGGAAACGAACGCGCATAAAAACTGCCGGACTTACCCTAGGGAAGCACGTTGCGCTGGCGCATATGCGAACAAAATACGTGAGTCGCAACCCTTGCTCAACCATCCAAATTGGAGAAAAAAATGCCTCAAACAAGAATCAAGAATCGCGTGGTGCTGGTCACAGGCGGCATGGGCGGTTTGGGTGAAACCATTTCCACCAAGATGGCCGATGAAGGCTACAAAGTGGCGGTGACGTATTCACCCGGCAACACCAAACACGCCGAGTGGCTGGCCAACATGAAGGACCAGGGTTACAACATGCTGGCCGTGCCCTGCGATGTGGCAGACATTGCGTCGTGCGAAACCGCAGTGGCCAGCGTGGCAGCGCAGTTGGGTTCGGTAGACATTCTGGTGAACAACGCCGGCATCACCCGCGACATGACGTTCAAGAAAATGGACAAAGTCAATTGGGACGCGGTGATGCGCACCAACCTGGACAGCCTGTTCAACATGACAAAACAAGTCGCAGACGGCATGGTCGACCGCGGTTGGGGCCGCATCATCAACGTGTCGTCGGTCAACGGATCGAAGGGCGCGTTCGGCCAAACCAATTACTCGGCGGCCAAGGCCGGCGTGCACGGTTTCAGCAAGGCGCTGGCATTGGAAGTGGCGAAAAAGGGCGTCACGGTGAACATCATTTCGCCGGGCTACATCGGCACCAAAATGGTCACTGCCATTCCGGAGGACATCTTGAACACCGAGATCATTCCGCAAATTCCGGTGGGTCGTTTGGGCAAGCCAGAAGAAGTGGCCGGCCTGATCATTTATCTGGCGTCCGAAGAGGCTGCCTTCTTGACGGGCGCCAATATCGCGATCAACGGCGGCCAGCACATGCAGTGAGTTTTGACAGGCGCGCCCTGCCCGCTGGTTTTCAACGGGGCGCGCGCGCCAAGGCCCAGGTGATGTGCTCTGCCACCAGCGCTGTCGCATCCCCCAAAGACTCTTGCAACGCCGTCCTGATGACGGCGTTTTCATTGGCGCGCAGCGCATTGCCCATGGCCACGGCCAGATTGCGGCGCCAGCGTTCGAAGCCGATGCGGCGTATGGCGCTGCCCTCGGTGCGGCGCAAAAATTCAGCTTCGTCCCAACGCCACAGTGTGATCAGCGTCACATCGGTCACGGCTTCTCGAGCGTCGAAGTCAGGCAGCGTGCTGAGCGCGGCGTATTTGTTCCAGGGGCAGGTCAGCTGGCAATCGTCGCAGCCGTAAATGCGGTTGCCCATCAGCGGGCGCAACTCCTCCGCAATGGGGCCAGCGTGCTCGATGGTCAGGTAGGAAATACAGCGCCGCGCATCCAGTTCATACGGCGCCACGATGGCCTGCGTGGGGCACACCGTGATGCAGGCGGTGCAACTGCCACAGTTGTCTTCGATCACCGGCAAGAAATTTTGAACCACTGTCGTGATGGGCAGCGCCAGATCGATGTAGATCTCACCCAAAAAAAACATCGAGCCGGCGTCGCGGTGCAGGGCCAGCGTGTGCTTGCCGCGCCACGCAATGCCGCTTTTGGTGGCCAGCGCCACCTCCATCACTGGCGCGGAATCGGTGAATACGCGGTGCCCCAAAGGGCCGACTTCGGCGGCCAACAGGTCGGCCAGTTTTTGCAGACGCGCACGCAGCACCTTGTGATAGTCGCGGCCGCGTGCGTACACAGAAATGGTGGCGGCTTGCGGGCTGGCAATGCGCTGCCACTCGCGGTCTTGCCAGCCCGGCCGCGTGTCTGATGGCAGGTAATTCATGCGCGCCGTGATGACCCGCACCGTGCCGGGCACCAGTTCGGCGGGCCGTGTGCGCTTGCTGCCGTGCGCCTGCATGTAGTGCATGCTGCCGTGGAAGCCGCGCGCAAGCCAGTTTTGTAAACCCACTTCGGCGTCGGTCAAATCAAGGTCGGACACACCTATCTGTGAAAATCCAAGGTCTGCCGCCCAAGCTTGCAATTTGCTGAGCAAGGGCTGCGGCTCCGGCTCCGATTTATTCAGGCCTTCAATTTCCACAGGTGGCTGCATTTGCCGATTCTAGAAACCCGCACCGTGAGTTGGCCTGACGAAGCGCACTGCGCAGCCTCGGCGCAGGCTTTGGCGCTTGCTTTGAAGGCCAGCCCCGGCCTGCGCCAGGCCTGCATTGAACTGCACGGCACTTTGGGCGCGGGCAAAACCACTTTTGTGCGCCACCTGCTGGGCGCTTTGGGAGTGACGGGCCGCGTGAAAAGCCCCACTTACACGATCATGGAGCCTTACGAAGTGATGGACTTTTCAGTCTGGCACTTTGACTTTTACCGCTTCGACGACCCGCAAGAATTTGAAGACGCAGGCTTTCGCGAAGTGTTTGCCAGCGCCGGTTTGAAGCTTGTCGAGTGGCCGGAAAAAGCGGCCGGCTTGTTGCCTGAAGCCGACGTGGTGGTCGCGATTGATTTCACCCCCGACGATCAGCGGCGCGTGCGCTTTACCGCGCAAACTCCGCTGGGCCTCAGCCTCTTGCCATGAACTTGTTGCCATGAACCTCCTGCAATCACGCAGCCGCCGCCTGGCCTTGAAGCAAATCGGTTCTGTGGCCTTGCTGCTGGGCGCGGCCGATCTGGCCTGGGGCGCCAGCATCGTGGCAGTGCGCTTGTGGCCCGCCGCCGACTACACGCGCGTCACCCTGGAAAGCGACACCGCCCTGGCCGCCAGGCACTTCATCGCCGACAACCCGCCGCGCCTGGTGATCGACATCGACGGCCTGGAGCTGAGCGCGGCCCTTCGCGAACTGGTGGGCAAGGTGCGCAGCGACGACCCCTACATCGGCGGCCTGCGGGTGGGCCAATTTCAGCCTCGCGTGGTGCGCATCGTCATCGACCTGAAGCAAGCCGTGAAACCGCAATTGTTTGCGTTGACACCGGTGGCGGCTTATCAACACCGCCTGGTGTTTGACCTTTACCCCACCGAAGAACGCGACCCGCTGCTGGCCCTGATACGCGAACGCGAAACGGCGCAACAAGCCGCCAAGGCCGTCGAAGATGCGCTGGGCGACTTTATCGGCAAGATCAAGCCGCAAAGCCCTTCAGCGTCGTCTGCGGCGCCGGCAACCGCAACCGCTGCCGCACCGGCATCTCCGGTCTCTCCGGCCGCCCCAACAATCGCCACCGCGCCTTCCGCAGCCTCTCCCCCGCCGTCTGCCAAGCCCAAGCCCAGCGGCGTGGACCGCCTCATCGTGGTGGCCATCGACCCCGGCCACGGCGGCGAAGACCCCGGCGCCATTGGCCCGACCGGCCTGCGCGAAAAAGACGTGGTGCTGCAAGTGGCGCTGCAGCTTCGTGACCGCCTGAACGCCCTGCCCGGCATGCGCGCCATGCTCACCCGCGACGCCGATTTTTTTGTGCCCTTGCAAGACCGCGTGCGCAAGGCGCGGCGCGTGCAGGCCGACCTTTTTGTGTCGATTCACGCCGACGCTTTCATGACACCCACGGCGCGCGGCGCGTCGGTGTTTGCGCTCAGCCAAAACGGTGCCAGCAGCAGCGCAGCACGCTGGATGGCCAGCAAGGAAAACGCCGCCGATTTGGTGGGCGGCGTGAATTTGGCCAAAGACCCGCTGCTGGCCAGCGCCCTGCTCGACATGAGCACCACCGCGCAGATCAAAGACAGCCTGCGTCTGGGCGGCGAGGTGCTGGGTCAAATTGGGCAAATTGGCAAGTTGCACAAAGGCAGCGTGGAGCAGGCTGGTTTTGCGGTGCTGAAAGCGCCCGACGTGCCGTCCATCTTGGTGGAAACCGCTTTCATTTCCAACCCCGAAGAAGAAGCCAAACTGCGCAGCACCGTGTACCAAGAAAAGTTGGTCGAGGCACTGAGCTCGGGCATACAGCGCTACTTTGCCAAGAACCCGCCGCTGGCACGCAGCCGGCCTTTGTGACGCCGCGCAAACCCGATGCGAGCAGCCACATGAAAAACACAGTGACTTCCACCTAAGCCAAACGGTGGACGTCTGCTGCGTCACTGCGGCCGGCTCATGGCCTGTCGCGCATCCCCCTACAACGCCTGCGAGTTGCCCATGCTGCACCCTCAAACCCAAGCCCTCTTGACCGCCATGGAGCAAAGCGGTCAGCCGCCCATGCACACGCTCAGCCCGACCGAGGCACGCCGCGTTTACCGAGACCGGCGCTTCACGGTGCAACCCGAGCCGCCCGCAGTGGCCGAGGTGTCAGACCTGCGCGCGCCCGGCCCGCTGGGCCCGGTGTCACTGCGCATGTACAGCCCGCTTGTCGCACACCGGCCCGCCCCAGCGCTGCTGCGGGAAAACCTGCTGCCGGTGCTGGTGTTTTTCCACGGCGGCGGCTGGGTCATTGGCGACCTCGACACCCACGACACGCTGTGCCGTGAACTGGCCAATGCGTCGGGCTGCGCAGTGATTGCGGTCGACTACCGCCTGGCACCAGAACATCCCTTCCCGGCGGGGTTTGAAGACTGTGTGGCCGCCACTGAATGGGTGCGCCAAAACGCTCGGTCTTTGGGCCTGGACGGCATGCGCATGGCGGTGGGCGGCGACAGCGCCGGCGGCAACTTGGCCGCCGCGGTGGCCATTGCGCAACGTGATGTGGGCATGCCGCTGGCATTTCAATTGTTGATTTACCCGGTCACCGACCAAAACGGCGGAACGCCCTCGCATGTGACCAACGGCCAAGGTTATTTGCTCACCAACGACACCATGAAGTACTACCGCGACCACTACGTCAGCGACCCGACCGATCACCTCGACTGGCGTGCTTCACCCACCCTTTGCCCCGATCTGCGCGAGCTGCCGTCGGCCTTTGTGTTGACCGCCGGCTACGACCCCTTGCGCGACGAAGGCCTGTACTACGCGCAGCGCTTGTCAGACTCTGGCTGCGCGGCCACCTACGTTTGTTTCGAGCGCCAGATTCACGGCTTTGTCTTGATGGGCAAGATCATTGACGAAGCCAATACGGCTGTGGCTTTTTGCGCAGAAGCGCTGCGCCGCGGATTGGCCGCGTGATGAAGCTCGGCAGGTATCGAATGGAAGGCGGGATGGGCTTGGTGGTGCTTGTGCTGGCCGCCCTGATTGGCGCACCGGCGCAAGCCCAAAGCAGCGCACCGCAAACGGCCACATGCCCCGCCGGCTTGCCCGCAGCCACCCGCTGCCTCACTGGGCAAGACAGCGCCGGCGCGCACTACTGGATTGCAGTGCCCGCCAACTGGAATCAAGTGTTGGTCATGCATGCCCACGGAGGCCCCGAACTGGGTGAGCCGACATCGCAGCGCAGCGCCGACGACCTGACGCGCTGGGCCATCACCGTGAAGGCCGGCTACGCCTGGGCGGGCTCCAGCTTTCGCCAAGGCGGTGTCGAAGTGCGCGCCGCGGCAGAAGACACCGAACGCCTGCGCCAGATTTTTGTGGCGCATGTGGCCAAGCCGCGCCTGACGTTGTTGCACGGCCAAAGCTGGGGAGCCAGCGTGGCTGCCAAAGCGGCTGAGATGTACGCCTCTTTGGCCAACATACCCGCCGATGGCCGCTTGCCCTACGACGGCGTTTTGCTGACCAGTGGCGTGCTGGGCGGCGGCACACGTTCGTACGAATTCCGACTTGATCTGCGCGTGGTTTACCAGGCCCTGTGCAACAACCACCCACTGCCCAGCGAACCGCAATACCCGCTGTGGCAAGGCCTGCCGCCCGGCGCCAAACTCAGCCGCGCCGAACTGGCCCAACGCGTCAACGACTGCACCGGCTTGAATCTGCAAGCAGCCCAGCGCAGCGCCGAGCAGCAACGCAAGCTCAGCACTTTGTTGAGCGTGATTCGCATCCCCGAGCGCTCATTGCTGGGCCATCTGAACTGGGGCACTTTTCACTTTGCCGACGTGGTGTTCAAGCGCCTGAACGGCGGCAACCCTTGGGGCAATCTGGGCGCCAATTACACCGGCTCCGCGGACGACGCAGCGCTCAATGCTGCCGTTGCGCGCTACCGCGCCGACCCCGCAGCAACGGCGCGCTTCGCCGCCGACACCGATCTGAACGGCCGCATCGGCGTGCCCGTGCTCACGGCCCATGCCGTGGGCGACCCGGTGGCTTTCGTCGAACTGGAAAACGAGTTTTTTTCAACGATGCAGCGCGCCGGAAACACAAAAAACCTGCTACAGGTTTTCACGACCGAAAGCGAGCACAGCTACTGGAGCGACCCGGAATATCCGGCCCTGTTCGCCGCGCTACAGGCGTGGGTAGAAAGCGGGCCGAAGAACGCGACCAAGCCGTCAGCGCAAGCCATCAGCGACGCCTGCAAACGCTTCGCCGCCACCTTTTCAGGCGGCTGCCATTTCGACGTGAGTTACGAAGCTCCGCCGCTGAGCAACCGCGTCGCAGCGCGCGAGCGCGGCACATTGCCCTAGACCTGAACCGCCTTGCGGCGCGCTTTCCAGGCACCGATGAGCACCAGCAAACCGGGAATCAGAATCGCGGCCCAAATGATTTTGTCGAGGTTGGCTTTG